>JBJONS010000663.1:0-2807 GCA_046051725.1 Pseudomonadota bacterium
GCCAACAGATCAAGACGAGCAGCCCGGAGACCGACCTGGCCGCGATGAAGTACCTCGGCGTGGTGGCCGGCCAGGTCAGCGGCGACGCGCTGCAGCAGGGCCTGGTTACCCTCACCCTCGACCTCGAGAGCCGGAGCTGACCATGATGCGACGAGATCGACGGGGTGAGATGGGGGTGGCGGTGTGGGCGGGGCTTGCTCAAGGCGGCCGAGGCGCACCACGTGGTGGCGGCGTCGAAGCAGCACGAACGCAGGGACGGGGTGATCGTCATGCTTTCGCGCCCGCCCCTCCTCCGACGTTCACCGACCTTAGGTTTTGCAGGCCGAAGACGGGGGATGCTCGGAGAGCCCTTGAGACCAACTGCGACCTTCAGTGCAAGGCGGAGCATGGTTCGCAGGCTTGTGCCGAGAGGTGTGCCGAGCGTTGGGACCCGGTCAACAAGATCTGTGTTCCGATTGCCGAGTGCAAGGACTGCAGCGACGTGCTTCGCCCTGACGATTTCGCGCAGGTGGCGTCGTGGGTCTGACGAGGGCCATCACGATAGCCGTGCTGTTGGCGGTCGGGTCGGGGTGTGCTGCACGCCGCTCGCCTGCAGGCGCGGCCGGCGCAGACCCCGGTCCCTCGCGAATGCCGGCGACGCCGCGGCCGCCGGGTTGTACGGTGCTGGTTCAGGTTCCGGCCGAGGCGGAGGTGCGTCTTCCCCCGGACCACTTCGGCGTGTGGGGCACGGTGGTCCCCGCCGTCGGTGGCGCGCGGTGCCTCTTGGGGGTCGTGGCCCACGGCCCCAGGGCGGCCGATGCCCGGTTGTGGTGGTCGATTGACGCGCCAAGCACCGAGGTGGGATCGCTGCGCTGCGACGCGGCGGGGTGGAGTTCGCCGGTCGTGTCGTTTGAGCCGGGGGCCGCCTTGCCGGCGGGGGCGCACGTCAGCATGTACCGGGATATCCACGAGGTGGGGCCCCGTGTGGTGACCTGGACGCCCTGCCCCTGAGCGTCCGTGGTCAGCGCGCCCGCCGCGCGCCCATCCGACGCCCAACAATGGAGGGTCCATGCTCCGACGCCGTGTGATCGCCGTCCTCTTGGCGCTGTCGAGCGCAGCCGCCCTCACCTGGTTCGAGCTGCTCGGCAGCCCGCTCTATCTGACCAAGTTCTCGCTCTTGCCGCCGTTGGCGCTGTTGATCGGCCTGGGGCTGGCCGGGCTGCATGAGCTCGTGCACCCGAGGGCGCTCATCACCGCGCGCCTGCGCCGGATTCGGGGCGGCGTGTATCTGTGGCAGGCGGCGATGGCCTTGTCGGGCCTGATCCAGAGCGTCAATGTTCGGGTTGAGCTGCTGCGCGACAACCCAGACCTTCCCATCCTGCCCGGGGCTGATGAGGCCCTTTATTTTCTCTACGTCGCGATGGTCCTCGACTTTGTGGTGCTGCGGCCGCTCGATGTCTGGTTCGGCGCCCCAGCTCCACCCGCAGCGCCGACCCCCTGATGGGCGCCGCGCCAACCCCCGACCTCGAGCGCCGGAGCGGACCATGATGCCACGAGATCGACAGGGCGAGATGGGGGGAGGGCTGTGGGCGGCGCCGTCCTCTGTCGTCCCGCCCGCTGTTGAGCGTCTCGCGGGATGACCGGGCCGCAGCTACAGGGCCGCAAACCGGCGGTGGGCGGTGCCCTCATGGCGGCCGCGCTCTGCGCGCTGAGCCTGGGGGTCGTGTGGTGGGCGGTGCGGCCCGACCAAGGCCTCGACCTTGACACCAAGGCCGTCGCGGCGCGGCCGGTGGGGTCGCCGGCGGCCCCGGCATGGCCGACGGCCGCCGCCGCTGTGCCCCCGCCGGCGCGGGTGCCGTCGCTCGACCCGCTGGACTTTGTCACCGATGACTTCAGCGGTGCGCGCCGCATCGCCCTGCACCCGTCTTGGTGCGCGCCGAGCCCCTTGCTGCCCTTTGCACCCTTCGGGGATATCGTTATTGGGCACGGCGACTACTACACCGATATGAGCGCTGATGAGTGGGGGCGGATCTTTCTTCACATCAAGCGGCAGGACTACGACACCTATCCGGGCAGCTACCTGCCGATCACCGCGGACTGTGCGCTCTTGGTGCCCCCTGAGTTCAGTGACCCGGACGTGCCTGTGTGCTTGGTGCGCCACAACGCAGTGGTGCGGTGTGCGCCGCTCGGCGTGCTGCCCGCGGTTGCCCCAGGCTGGGCCATCGAGCTGCTGCCGTACACGACGCGGCATCCGCCCTGCGCCTTGTCGATTGAAGGCGGGCCGTTGGCCCACCCGGCGGACCCTGAGATTATCCCATTGACCCACATCAACGTATATGGTTTTCGGCTGCCGCTGCCGCCGGTGATGCCCCGCGCGCTCTGTCAGACCGTTATCGACGAGCTCGATATGACCTTAGATGCCAAGAATCAAGTAAGCTATGTCCTGGGGGGCACCGCCCCGGTGGCCACCGTCGGCGCCTCGGCGCCGCGCTCCGACTGAGGTTGTCGCTGCTGTCGGGCGCGGGCTTGGACTGTGGGGCCGCGCGGCCTTTGACCGAACCCTCCCTGACCCGCGGCAACTGCCGCACCCGCCGCTCTGTCAGATGAACTACCCACACAACGTTCTGGAGTTGGCACATGTCTTGCACCCCACCCGTTCGGACCGGTACCGTCGCCTTCCGTGCGCTTGCCTTTTCGAAGGCCAGCACGAACCCCGGCGCGAACTTCATCCCTTTCGGCCCTGAAGAGCTCGAGAGCCTCGCCCCGGTGCTCAAGTCCTTCCGCGCCACGTTGACCGCCGAGTCGTGCACGGCGAGCGCCAGCCACCA
>JBJONS010000664.1:0-5555 GCA_046051725.1 Pseudomonadota bacterium
TCCTCGTCGATGATGTAGGACTCGCTGAACCCGTCGGCGAGGCTCTCGCCGAGGCGGTTGTCGACGCCGACCAGGTCGGTGCTGAGCCGGTAGGGGCTGACGCCGCCCTCGGTGGTGGCGACCGAGAGGCTGAACGGCGCCGCGCGGTCGAGCCCGCAGCCGTCGGACAGGGCCGTGCGGGGCACCCGCAGCTCGAGGAACCAGTCCTCGTCGCCGCCGAAGCCGCCGACCCCTTCGCCCACCGGGCTGACCCGCGCGCGGGGGGAGGCGCCGGCGAGGGGCGCGGCGAGCTCCCACGACGAGGCGCTGTCTGGCGCGTCCCGCCAGCCGCCGACGTCGCGGGAGGAGTTGGCATAGACGCCGAGGATCGCGCCGGTGCTGCGCAGCTGGATCACGCACTCGTAGTCGGCGCCGTCGCCGTTGGTGTCGATGAGCACGCCGTAGAGGTCGCGCAGCGTGCTCGAGGTCGCCCGGGGATCGTCTTCGAGGCGGATGCGCACCGCGAGGTCGTCGTCGTCGATGGCCCAGGCCACCGCCGGACGGTCCAGCTCGCCCACGAGATCGACCGCGTCGCTGCCCGAGAAGTCGTAGATCGGGTCGGTCACCGGGCTGCCGTCGAGGCGGAGCGCCTGCCAGCCGGCCGCAGCGGGGAAGGCCGCCGCAGAGACCCCGGGCCGCAGCGCGGCGCCGAGGGCGAGCCCGAAGGAGAGGAGGCCCAGCGCCCGAGCGAAGAATCGCGCGCCCGACCGGTCGGTACGCAGGGAGCAACCTGCATCCTGGCCGGCGGCTGCGTGGAGAAGAGGCTCGGGTCGCTTCATCGTCGTCAAGGCTCCGCAGGAGGTCGCACATCATAGCACGGCCCCTCCGTCAAGAAGAGCGCTCGATCCGGCCCGAAGTGTCCCCATCTGTCAACCGCCAGATGGGGCCCGCACCGCCGCCGTGCGCCCTGGGCCCGCGGCGCCGGCCGGGATTAGGCAGAGCCCATGCCTGTCCGCCCACACGCCGCTCCGGCCCCCGCGGCTCCCGCCCGGCCGCTCGACGCCCTCGCCGCTGGCGCCAGCTTGACCGAGGTCTTCCGGCTCGGCATCGAGCACCGCGCGGCCGCGCCCTCCGCGGTCGACCTGTCCGGGCTCGCCGGTCCGGCCCTCGCCGGGCTCGGGCGCCTCCGTGCGCTGCTCCATGACATGAACAGCGTGCTGGTCGCGTTCTCCGGCGGCGTCGACTCCGCGGTGGTCGCGGTGGTGGCCCACGAGGTGCTCGGCGCCCAGGCGGTCGCGCTCACCGCTGACTCGCCGACCTTCCCGCCCGAAGAGCTCGCCATCGCCGGGCGCATCGCCGCGGCCTTCGGCCTGCGCCACGAGGTCGTCTCCAGCGCCGAGCTCGAGCGCGAGGGCTACGCCGCCAACGCCGGCGACCGCTGCTACCACTGCAAGACCGAGCTCTTCGGCCTCGCCCAGGCGGTCGCGGCGCGCCTGGACCTCGACCAGATCGCCGATGGGACCCTGCTCGACGACCTCGGTGAGCACCGACCCGGGCTGGTCGCCGCCGCCGAGCGGGCCGTGCGCCACCCGCTCGCCGAGGCCGGCTTGGACAAGGCCGCGGTCCGGGCCATCGCCCGCGCCTATGGGCTCGAGGTCTGGGACAAGCCGGCCTTCTCCTGCCTCGGCAGCCGGTTCCCGGTCGGCACCCGGGTCACCGGCCCGCGGGTCGCTGCGGTCCGCGCCGTCGAGAGCGCCCTGCGCGCGCTCGGCGCCCGGCAGCTGCGGGCCCGTTGGCACGAGGTCGACGGCCAGGCGCTGATCCGGGTCGAGTGCCCGGTCGAAGAGATCGCGCTGTACGTCAAGCCCGAGGTGCGCGAGTCGGCGCTGGCCGCGGCGCGCGGCGCCGGTGTGCGCTGGTTGACCCTCGATCTTGGCGGCTACCACCGGGGCGCGCTCTCGCACCGCCTGACCGACGGGGACGCCTGATGGACGCGGGCGCCCCGCAGCTGCTGCCCGGTGACCGCCCGGATCCGGCCCTCGTCGGCCGCGAACGCGCGCTGTTCCTCGAGCTGACCGTGCTCTGGCTGTTGACCAATTTTGCCATCCGCGGGGTGGTGGCGGCGCACGGCGCGATCAATCACGACGTCGTGCTCGCCGCCGTTCCGCTCTTGTTCATCTATGCGCCGGTGCTGCTGTGTCGCTGGCGCGGCGCCGACTCTTACGGCTACCGCTTGCACATCCCGGCCTTCTCGGACCGGGCGGCGTGGTGGGATGCGGTGCGCCTCACCTTTGGCGTCGTGGCCGTCATCCTCGCCCCGTACCTCATCGGCTACCACCTCTACCAGGGCGTGTTCTTCGGGCACAGCCCGAGCCAGCGGCTCCCCGACGACATCGCCCTGCTCATCGCGCACCAGGTCTTTTTCGTCGCGATCCCCGAGGAGTTCTTCTACCGCGGCTACATGCAGACCCGGCTCAACGAGCGGTTCGCCCGAAAATTCCTGATCTTCGGCGTGCCGATGGGCTGGGGCGCCGTGATCTCGTGCGCCTATTTTGCGTTCGGGCACTCTCTGGTCGAGGTGCAATGGTGGCACTTCGCCACCTTCTTCCCCGGACTGGTGTTCGCCTGGATGCGCGAGAAGACCGGCGGCGTGGTCGCCGGTGCGTTCTTTCACGCCTTCTGCAACGTGTCGGTCGTCATGCTCGACACGCTGTACAGCGTCCGCTGAGGGCGGCAGGCCGGGGGTCCGGCGCCCCCCTTGGGCTCAGGTGCCCGCGTCGGGGTTGGGGAAGCCCTCGAGCCGGTTGCGCTTCCAATGCTGGTAGTGGCGGGCGCAGAAGCCGCGGGCCCGGGCCGGCTCGGTGCAGCCGGGCACCTTGCACAGGGCCGTGGCGGGGGCTTGCCCGGCGTCCGAAACCGGGGCCACCGCGGCGGGCCGCGGCGCGGCGACGACCGGGGCGGCGGCGACGACCGGGGCGGCGGCGACGACCGGGGCCGCGGGCGTGCGGGCCTGCAGCGCGGCCGCGATCCGCGCGTCGATCCCCGCCTCGAGCTGGGCGCGCTGGGCCTCGAGCGCCGCGTCGACCCGGCGGCTGACGATGCGATCAAGTACGGCGGGGATCGCCTGCTGGAGGGCCGCCTCGACCCGCGCTTCGAGCTCGGCAGCGGTCGGGGCGGTCGGCTGCGCGGCGAGGCGCGCGTCCAGGCGGCTGACCGCGGCGCCCAGCGCGTCGAGCTGGGCTTGGGTGGCGGCCCCATGCTGGCCGAGCGCGGCGCCAGCCCGCTGGTCGATCGCCTCGATCTTGGCGTGCAGCGCGTCGATTTGCCCGGCCTGCTCTGCGGTGCGGTCGGCGGTGAGGCGGCCCGCGAGGGCGGCCTGCTGCGCGCCGAGGACATCGAGCTGCGCGCGCAGGGGATCGACCACCGCGCGGAGCGCATCGACCTGGGCGCTGAGCCCGCGGACCTGGTCGGCGAGGTCGGCGAGGGCGGCGGCGCGGGTGGCCTCGGCCTCGACCGCGGCCTCGTCGGGCCCAGCCCCCCGGGCCAGGGCCTCGACCTGTTCGGAGAGGCCCTCAATCCGGCCCTCCATCAGCTGGACTTGCTCGTCAACCCCCTCGGCTTGGTCTGCCAAGCGCTTGATCCCACTCGTGACCCCGCCGAGCTGCCCGCGCAGGTTGTTCACGAGGTCGCGGAGCTCTTTGAAGTCGGTGCGGTTGGGGATCTGCCGCGTGTCGAGGGTCTCGTAGATGAGATCCTCGACCGGTCGGCGGAGCAGGGGGAGCGTGGCGTCCGCGAGGGTGGCGGCCACGAAGTCGCGGGTGGAGGACATGGTGGGCTCCGGGGCCCAGCGTCGGGCCGCGGGGCCGCCTAACGCGCCGCCGGCCCGTGCCCCCGCAGGACCCGCTTGAGAACCGGTCGAGGGGGCCGATGTCGCAGGGGTCGGGGCGCGGCCCCCGCGCGCGGCCTCGGCCGTGCGGGGCGGCGCGCCTGCTTTGGCGGCGCCCACCCGCGCGGGGTACGTGGCGCCGCGGTCTCGAACGACCGTGTGGAGGCCCCATGGGCGCTTGTCCCTTCTGTCGCGCCGCCGTCTCCCCGGACCTGCTGCGCAACGGCGGCCGCTGCCCGAGCTGCCTCATCGAGATCCCCGGCGAAGAGGCGCCCACCAACCCCGGTGAGCTCGCCCAGGCGCGCGAGGCCGAGCAGCTGGCCAAGGCGCAGCCCAAGCGCACCGGGCTCTTCGTCGCCGCCGGCCTCGCCGTCGCGGTGGCCGTGGCGGGCGCGGTCGGCTTCGCCCTGACCGGCGACGATGACTTCGTGCCAGTGGTCGCTGATGTCGACGTGTACCGCCGCGCCTACCGCCAGATCAACCTCGACGCCGCTGAAGACGAGCAGGTCGTGGTGGCCGCGGCGGCGCCGACGGGCAAGCCGAGCCCGAAGCCGCCGAAGGCCGGCGGATCTGAGCCTGCGCCCGACATGTCCGGCGGCCCCGAGGCGGCGCCCGCCGTACGCCCCGAGGGTGACGGGCTCGCCGACGCGACCCCTGCCGGGGGCAACGTCCCCGACCTGAACGACCCCTCGGGTGGCGGCGCCCAGAGCGCGCTGCTCGCGACCGGCCCCGTCCGCAAGTCGGGCGTCAAGGGCATCGAGGGCTGCGGCGACACGCTCCTGCCCACGGTGCGCGCGAGCGGCGGCCACCTCGAAAAGGCGCTGGACCGCTGCTACGCCGAGGCCCGCGGGCGCCTGGGCGAGGGCATCGGCGCGACCGCCTCGATGGAGCTGGCCTACCACCAGACCGGCAAGCTCTCGTTGTTGTCGCTCTCGGTGAAGGGCACCACCGACAAAGACTTCGAGGCCTGCGTCCGCAGCTTGGTCGAGCGCAGCCAGTACACCGCGATCTGCGAAGAGCTGGTGGTCCAAAAGACGGTCAAGTTCGGCGCGGGGCGCTGAGCTTCGGCCTCGGGCTTCGCCGGCGGATTCGGGCCGACGGGCAGGCTCAGGGCGTTCCTGAGCGTCCCCAGCCGAGGTCGGGCGCGAAGGGGTCCGGCGGCGGCTTGGCCTGCACCGAGAGCGGCTGATCGAGCGCGAGCTGGCTCAATGCAACGGCCAGCTCGCTGATCGTGAGCAGGTGGTCGCCCACCGAGACCACCGAGGGCAGGCTGCCGCTCAGCCCGGGCTTGAGCTCGGCCATCGCCGCGCGGAGGTCGTCCGCCGAGAGCGCGAGCCCGGGCCGGACCGTGCTCCGCGCGAGCTCGCCGGGGCCGCCGAGCGGGCCGAGGCGGTAGCCCTCCGCCGCGGGATCAGCGGCCCACAGCACCATCCCTTGCACGTACTCGGTGAGGGTGAGCCCGCCGGGCAAGGTGCGGGGCAAGCGGGCGCCCTCGAGCACCAAGGGCGCCGCGGCGAGCAAGGCTGACCGCTCGACGTAGCGGCCCGGCGCGAGGCCCGGCGGCACGTCGGCGGGGGCCAGGGCCGCGCCGACGCGGCCGCCCCCGACGCCCCGGGCCCGGGCCGCCGCCGCGCTCGCGGGCACGGCCTGCCAGCCGGCGGGACCGAAGACCTCCACCAGCCACCGCTCG
>JBJONS010000665.1:0-3227 GCA_046051725.1 Pseudomonadota bacterium
TTCGCCCCCTGCCGCGCGCGACGCGGTCGGGGGCCGTGCTGCGCCGGGGTCCCGGGGTGCGCGTCGCTGCCCGGGCTCCGCCTCGCGGCGCCAGGCCGACCAGAGGGCGGCCGCCAGGCCGGTCGCGCAGCGACCGAGGGCCGCCGGCCCGAGCCCGGCGGGGGGCCGCCCGGGCGCCCCGCGCTGCGCGCTGCGCCCGGCGCTCCCCCGCGGACCTCGCCGGCGCTATGCTCGGCGGACGAGGCGCCCCTGCCCGCCGCCTGTTGGAGCACCGCCGCATGGCCCGCATCCTCTTCGTCGAAGATGAGAAGGTCGTCCTCGACAACCTCGTGCGCTTCTTCATCAGTCGCGGGCACGAGGCCTTTGGCGCGAGCACGGGCCCCGATGCGCTCGAGCTCGCCCACCGGGTCGCGCCCGACGTGGCGGTGCTCGACGTGATGTTGCACGAAGGTCCGGCCGGGCCCGACGCGATGGACGGCTACGAGATCTGCCGCGCGCTGCGCGACAGCGGTTTTGAGCGGCCGGTGATCTTCCTCACCGCCCGCAACAGCGAGCAAGACAAGCTGGTCGGCTTTGAGCTCGGGGCCGATGACTACGTGACCAAGCCGTTCAGCCTGCCCGAGCTGGCGGCGCGGGTCCAGGCCTGCCTGCGGCGCTCGGGCGGCGCGAAGAACATCTTCACCTTTGACGAGGTGGTGATCGACTTCGACGTCAACGAGATCCGCCACCCCGACCGGGTCGAGAAGCTGAGCAAGCGCGAGCGCGACCTGCTCGAGTTCTTCCTCTACAACCGGCACCGCATCCTCAGCCGCGAAGAGCTGCTGCGCAAGGTCTGGGGCTACAAGGCCGGCATCGCCACCCGCACGGTCGACACCCACGTGCTGACGGTGCGCAAAAAGCTCGGGGATGACGCCGCCCAGCCCCGCTTCGTCGAGACGCTGCACGGCGTTGGCTACCAGTTCATCGCCAAGGGCGGCTGATGGCGGGCGCCGGCCGGCTGCGCAGGGTGCTCGCCGCCGGCGCGCTGGCGGGGCTGCTCTCGGCGGGCGCCGCCGCGGCCAGCCCCGAGGCCTGGTCGGCCCTGCAGGCCGCCCGGGTGCTGCAGGCGGTCGAGCGCGACCCCCTGGCCGCCGCCGCCGCCTACGAGGTGCTGCTCGACCAGCTCGCCGCGGACCACCCCATGCGCGGCGAGGCGCTGTACTGGCTGGGCCGCGCCCGTTTTGAGGCGGGTGATCCGGGGCGGGCCCGCGCGGCGCTGCAGCGGGCGGCCGCTCACCCCCGCACACGCCCGGCGGCCCGGGCCTTCCTCGGCTGGATGAGCCTCGAAGAGCGGCAGATCAGGGGCCTGCCCTACGTTGAGGGCTTCTCGTTGGGCACCGGCGCCCTGGTGCGGGGCTGGGGGCGCGGGGCCGATGACGACCTGCGCCTCAGCGAGGGCGGGGTGGTCGGCGCGGCCGCTTGGCGGGTGGCGGTGGCCGACGGCGAAGAGGACTTCCTCGCCCTGCCCCTCGCGCCGGGGGCCGGCCGCCTCACCGAGCTCAGCCTGCGGGCGCGGGCCGAGGGCTTCGACGCGCTGCTGGCGGTCGTGGTCGTCGACGCGGCCGGCAAGCGCTTCGTGAGCCCCGAGCCGCTGCGGGTGCGCACCATCGAGTGGACCGAGCTGCGCGTCGATCCCAGCGCGCTGCTGCCCGAGGACCTCGTCGGCGGCGGGCGCCTCGACCGGGCCGCCGTCCGCCGGGTCGAGCTGGTCGACGTCACGGCCTACCACAGCCGCGCCCGTGGACAGCACTGGCTGTTCATCGACGAGCTGAGCCTGCGCTGAGCTGCGCGGCCGCGGACGCTGCGCCGGCGCGCGGATAGGGGCCGGCATGAACGAGCCCGATGAGGCCGCGCCTGCGGTCGCCTCTCCCGCCGCTCCCGCGGACCCCGCCTCGAGCCCGGCCTCGCCCTGCGCTCCGGCGGCGGGGCCGGTCGGGCCGCGCATCTTCGCCGGCAGCGCGGCCTACGCCGAGCAGCGGGGCGACGCCCGGCCGGTGCTGACCATCGGCAACTTCGACGGCGTGCACCGCGGCCACCAGGCCCTGCTCGCCGCGGTGGTCGACCGGGCCCGGGCCCGCGGCGTGCCGGCGGCGGTCTACACCTTCGACCCGCCGCCCCGCAGCGTGCTGGCCCCCGACCTCGCCCAGCCCCGCCTGACCGACTGGACCCTGCGGGCCCGCCTGCTGGGCGCGCTCGGCGTCGAGCACCTGATCATCGAGCGCTTCACGCGGGCCTTCGCCCAGCACACGCCCGAGTGGTTCGCCGCCGAGGTCTTGGGGGCGCGCCTCGCGCCGAGCGAGATGGTGGTCGGCTACGACTTCCGCTTCGGCAAGGCCCGGGCCGGCACCCGCGAGCTGCTGGCCCGGCTGCTGCCAGCGGTGCCGGTCAGCGCGGTCGAGGCGCTGTCGGTCGACGGCGAGGTGGTGAGCAGCTCGGCCTTGCGCGCGCTGATCACCGAGGGCGCCGTCGAGCGGGCCGCCGCCCTGCTGGGCCGCCCCCACGAGGTGCGCGGCGCGGTGGTGCCGGGCGACCGGCGCGGGCGCACGCTCGGCTTCCCCACCGCGAACCTCGAGACCGACGCCGAGCTGCTGCCGCCCAGCGGCGTGTACGCGGTCGAGGCCAGCGTCGACTGCGGCCCCTGGCGGCCGGCGGTGGCCAACCTCGGGGTGCGGCCGACCTTTGGCGGGGCGGGGCGCTTCCTCATCGAGGTGCACCTGCTCGACTTCCGCGGCGATCTCTATGGGCACGCGCTGTCGGCGCGCTTCATCGCCCGCCTGCGGGGCGAGCAGCGCTTCACCGACATCGACGCGCTGGCGGCCCAGATCGGCCGCGACGTCAGCGCGGCGCGGGCGGCGCTGGGGCGGGCGTGAGGCCCCCGCCGGTCTACGCCCTCGTGGGCCACCCGGTCGGCCACAGCCTCTCGCCGCTGCTGCACGGCGCCATGCTGCGCCTCACCGGCCGGGCCGGCAGCTACGTGGCGCTCGACACCGCCGGGGGCGATGGCGCCGCGGTGGTCGGCGCGCTGCGCACCTTGGGCTTCGCCGGCGCGAACCTGACCATCCCGCTCAAAGAGGGCGCGCTGCCGGCGGTCGATCAGCGCGCGCCCTGCGCCGCCCGGGCCGGCGCGGTCAACACGCTGGTCATCGACGACAACCGGTTGATCATTGGGTATAACACCGATGGCGACG
>JBJONS010000666.1:0-4374 GCA_046051725.1 Pseudomonadota bacterium
TTCTCCGGCCCCCCGGTGGCCGCGGCCGCCGACCTTGGGTAGCTTCGTGTCATCCTGACGCAAAGCCCCCGCCCGGAGCCCCGCCCATGCCCTCAATCACCGCCGGCCCCTCCTCCGATGCTTCGCCTGACGCTGCTCTCGCGCAGCGTGGCGCTTTGGTTGACCCGCTCCCGGGCGCGGTCCTCCCCGCGGTGATCGACGCGGTGGGCGCCGCGGCGGCCATGCTCCGGGCCGAGGCGCGGCGGCCGGGCGGGCCGCGCGGCGGGGGTGAGAGCGCCGACATTGACGCCGAGGTCGAGCGCATGCTGGCGGCGCAGCTCTGCCCCCTGCTGCCCGGCGGCGCCTTCTTGGGCGAAGAGACCGGCGCGCTCGGCGACCCGTCGGCCCGCTACCGCTGGCACGTCGACCCCAACGACGGCACCGCCCCCTATTTGCGCGGGGCCCGGGGCTCGGCGGTCTCGGTCGGGCTCTGCCGCGACGGCCTGCCGGTGCTCGGCGTGGTCTGGGCGCCGCTCGATCCCGACGATGACGGCGACTGGCTGGCCTGGGCCGAGGGCGGGCCGCTGCTGCGTCGGGGCGCGCCGATCGCGCCCGCGCCGCTGCCCACCGCGCTGGGCGGCCTCGACGTGGTCTTGGTCAGCCAGCACGCCGATCGGGCGGCGGCGGCCAACGCGGCGGCGGTGGCCCCGGCCCGCTTCCGCGCGCTCCCCAGCATCGCCTGGCGGCTCGCGCTGACCGCGGCGGGCGAGGCGGCCGCGGCGACCTCGCTGGCCGGGCCCTGGTCGTGGGATCTGGTCGGCGGCCACGCGCTGCTCCGCGCGGTGGGCGGCGAGGTCGTCGGCGCCGACGGCCAGCCCCTGCGCTACCCGGGGGCGGCGCAGCGCTTCCCCCGGGCGATCGGCGGCGCGCACCCCGTCGCTGCGGCGCTGGCCGCCCGCCCCTGGGATGCCCTCACCGCCGCTGATCCGGTCGACGAGCTGACCGCCCGCTTCCCCCTGGCGGCCGCGTCGCGGGACCGCTGCGTGACCGACCCGGGCCGCCTCGCCCGGGCCCAGGGCTGCCTGCTCGGGCAGGTGGCCGGCGACGCGCTGGGCCAGCTCGTCGAGTTCCGCGACGCGGCCGGCATCGCCGCGCAGTACCCCGAGGGGGTGCGCGCGCTGCACGACGGCGGGGCCTTCAACACCCTGGCCGGCCAGCCCACCGACGACAGCGAGCTCGCCCTGCTGCTCGCCCGCTGCCTGCTCGCCGAGGGCGGCCTGTCGATCCCCGCGCTGCGCTCGGCCTACGTCGCCTGGATGATGTCCGACCCCTTCGACATCGGCGGCACCACCGGCGCGGGCCTCGAGGGCCGGCCCAACCGCCAGAGCCAGGCCAACGGCGCGCTGATGCGGGTGAGCCCGCTGGCCATCTTCGGGGCCGACCTGCCCGACGCCATCCTCGCCGATCTGGCCCGCCAAGAGGCGGCCATCACCCACCCGCACCGCATCTGCGGCGACGCCAGCGCCGCCTTCTGTGTGGCCATCGCCCACGCGCTGCGGGCGGGCGACGGGCCCGCGGCGGCCCACGCGGCGGCCCTGGCCTGGGCCGAGGGTGACCCTTCGGTCGACCCCGCGGTGGTCGCCGACCTGCGCGCCGCCGCCGAGGGCCCGCCGCCCGAGTTCATGCACCAGATGGGCTGGGTCCGCATCGCGCTGCGCAACGCCTTCTACGAGCTGCTGCACGCACCGCGCCTCGAAGACGGCCTCGTGCGCACCGTGGGCCGGGGCGGCGACACCGACACCAACGGGGCCATCGCCGGGGCCCTGCTCGGCGCGGTGCACGGGCGTGACGCGGTGCCGCTGGCCTGGCGGTCGGCGGTGCTCAGCTGCCGGGCCCTGCCGGCCAGCCGGTGCCCGCGGCCCAAGGCCCTCTGGCCGGTCGACGCGCCGCTGCTGGCCGAGCAGCTGCTCGCGGCCGGGGCGGCGGCGGCCCCGCGCGGGGGTCTGTCGGCCTGAGCGCCTCCTCTCTCGATTGAGGGCCTTGACCGTGCTCGTCACCCTGACCTGCCCCGCCTGTGGCGGACCGCTTCCCCTCTCTGCCCGGTGGCTGACCACCCGCTGCACCTATTGCTCGGCGACGGTCACCCGGGCGACCCGGGTCGTCGAGGCCGCGCGCTACCGGGCCGCGCTGGCGGCGATCGAGGCGCCGGCCGCGCCGGGCGACGGCGACCCCACAGACGGGCCAGACCTCGGCGCCCAGGTCGAGCTGACGGCGCGCGCCGGCCGCGGCGGCCGCCTCGAGGTGCTCGGGCTGCTGGCCCGCGGGGCGCGCGGGCCGGCGCTGCTGGTGCGCCGGGCGCGGGCGCTGTCCGAGCGGCTGGTGCTGCGGCTGGCCCGGCCGGGCGACGCCCACGCGCTGGACGCGGCGGCGGCGGCCCTCGGCGCGCTGCAGCGCAGCGAGGCCAAGGGGGCGCCCACCTTCTCGCGCTGGCTGCCGCGGGTCGAGGCGCGGGGGGACTGTCTGGGGGCGCCGGCGCTGCTGCTGTCCTATCCCCCGGGGTTTTCGGCCCGCCTCGACCTGCTGCGGCCGGTCGGCGGGGCGCTCGATCCGCGGCACCTCGTGTGGATCGGCAAGCGCCTGCTCGAGCAGCTCCACTTCGTGCACCAGTCGGGCTGGACCCACGGCGCGCTCACGGCCCCGCACGTGCTCCTCCACCCGCGCGACCACGGGGCATGGCTGGTGGGCTGGTCTGCCGCGCGGCCCCTCTCTCGGGGGGCGGTCGAGCTCGAGCTGCGGGCCTGGGCGGGGCTGGTCGCCGGGGTAGCGCGCCTGCACGGCGCGGCGCTGCCCGCCGCCCTGGGCGGGGTGATCGACGGGGTCCTGCGCGGCGGTGACCCGGGCGGGCCCGTGCGACCGGCAGACCTCGAGGACGCCTGGGCGCTGCGGGCGGCCTGGGACGCCGCGGCGCGCTCTGATTTTGGGCCGCCGCGCTACGTGCGGCTGGACCTCGAGGCGCCACCCTCTCCGATCGCCTGGCCGGTGGTCTGATGGGGGGCCAAGCACGGGTGTGGATCTCTTTCGGTGGGGGGCGGCGACAGACGCCGCCGCTCCGCAGGGTGGGCGGCCGCACCGCCCGGGCGCGCGGCCCGACCGCGCCAGAGGTGCAGCATGGGATATGGCGGCTATAGCCACGAGGCGCACGTCGCGTTCACCGACGCCCGGTCGGGGCTCGCGCGCGAGAGCGTGTTTTCGCAGCGGTCCTGCCACCCGCTGATGAACCCCAAGGGGCTGCGGGCGCGCGAGTGCCGCGACAGCGCCGACCACCCGCGCTCGCTCGCGGTGGCCTTCGCGCTCGACGTGACCGGGTCGATGGGGGGCATCCCCGACCTGCTCGCCCGCCAAGAGCTGCCGAAATTTATGGCGGCGCTGACGGCCTTTGGCGTGACCGACCCCCAGCTGCTGTTCATGGCGGTCGGCGACGCGACCTGTGACCAGTCGCCCCTGCAGGTGGGCCAGTTCGAGGCCACCGCCGAGCTGATGGACCAGTGGCTGACCTGGAGCCACCTCGAGGGCGGCGGCGGCGGCCAGAACACCGAGTCCTACGAGCTGGCCATGTACGCCTTGGCCGAGCACACCGCGCTCGACTGCTTCGAGAAGCGCAAGAAGCGCGGCTACGCCTTCTTCACCGGCGACGAGCTGCCCTACCCGGCGGTCAGCAAGCGGCAGGTCGAGGCGCTGATCGGCGACCAGCTCGACGAAGACGTGCCCACAGAGGCGGTGGTCGCGGCCCTGCAGCAGACCTGGCACCCCTTCTTCCTCATCCCCGACCCGGCGCGGGCGGGCCGCTGCGGCGACCGCTGGCGCGGCCTGCTCGGCGACCACTGCGTGGTGATGGACGGCCCGCTCGACACCTGCGCGGTGGCGGCGGCGCTCGTGGCCATCGGCGAGGGCCTCGTGCGCGGCGAGGCCGACGTGGCCGCGGGCCTCGAGCGCGCGGGCCTCGAGCGCGCGCGGGTGGCCGGCGCGATGCGGGCGTTGGCGCCCTTCATCGACGGGGCGGGCCTGTCCGCGCCGCCGCCGCTGGCCCGTCCGCCGGCCGACGCGGGCGGGCTGGTGTCGTGGATCAAGGCCTTGCTGACCTAATCCTGCACGCACGGTCGCTGCCCTCCTCCCAAATCGTCCAGAAGAGGCGGGGGGCAGCTGCCCCCCGCAACGCCCCCCGCGCGCTGACCGCGGTGGGGCGCCAACCCATCGACCAAAGGGCAGCGCTGTGCCTGTGTCCTGGGCCGTCATCGATCTGGGCTTCGGCGACAGCGGCAAGGGCCGCGTCGTCGACCTGCTGTGCCGCCGCCACGCGCCCGGCTGGGTGGTTCGCTGGCACGGCGGCGCCCAAGC
>JBJONS010000667.1:0-5872 GCA_046051725.1 Pseudomonadota bacterium
AAGGCACCTCGCCCGCTTCGCGTTCGAGCCGAAGCGGTGTCGGCCGGTGTGAGCCCGCCGTCCACCCTCAGGGGCAGGGCCAGGCGCCCGCGCTCTGCACGTTGTCGGCCTCGTCGCACTCGTCGACCAAGTTCAGGCCGTCGACGCGCAAGAACAGCTCTTCGGACCACTCTGCCTCCGTGAGCACAAGCGGGCCGATCCAGCGCTGCTCGCCCGCGGCCACCGCGCCGACGGGGTGGGTCGCGAAGGGGGCGCGGCCCGGCGAGCCCAGCCGCAGCTCAAGGGTGGTGTCGGCGCCGGCGGGGATGAGGCCGTCGTTCTCAACCGGCACCCACAGGCTGACCGTCCCGGCGCCGCAGGTGTCGAGGCAGAGCTCCGGCGGCCCGAGGCGCAGGTTCGGGCGCCAGTGGCCGGGCCCGAGCACGGTGCCCCCGGCGCGGAAGGTGTTCCAGCTCGCCCAGTTCGGGGCCTGCGTGGCCGGCACCCCGCCATCATCCTCGATGTTGGTGATGTGGTAGGCGAACTGGTTCCAGATCGGGCGGGCGGGCGCCCACGAGCTGTCGGCGTCGCCGATGACCGTGATGCCGGTCCAGCCGGCCCACCACATGTTGTTGCTGCTGACCACGATCTCGGTGGCCCCGTCGCCGTCCACATCCGCGATCACCGGGTACTCGAACAGGGTCCCGCTCGCGTGGCCGTCGTGCACGAGCAAAACGTCGCCGGTCGCGCCATCGTAGACGTAGAGGTTGTGCTCGTCGGCGTAGACCAGCTCGGCGTCGCCGTCGCCTTCAAAGTCGAAGACCGAGGCGCCGGTGATGCTGCTGCTGTCGTCCTCGGTCGGGCGGCTCCACTTGATCGTGCCGTCGTGCTCAAAGACCGTGTAGAGGCTGAGCGCGGCGACGCCGATCTCGATGAGGCCGTCTCCGTCCAGATCGGCGACCACCGGGGCGCCGCCGGTGCCGCCGCCGGGCAGGGCCACCTCCCACCAGACCGCGCCGTCCTGGCCCGAGAGGCGCACCAGCCCGCCGCCGACGCGGATCATCTCGGGGCGGCCGTCCCCGTCGACGTCGGCCACCGCAGGCACACCGTCGGCCCGGCCGTCGCTCCACAGGATCGTGCCGTCGGTGTCGTAGACCGTGCTGCCGGCGACGATCTCGAGGCCCGGGTCGCCGTCCCAGTCCACCGCGAAGGACATCGCGGCCGCGCCGAGCCCGCCGGCGCCGATCCAGCGCAGGCTGCCGTCGTGGTTGAAGACCTGCCGGCCGAAGATGACCTCAGACAGGCCATCCCCGTCGATGTCGGCCAGGGCGGGCGCGCCGTAGGGGGCGGTCTCGGCGCCCGCGGCCCAGCGCAGGCCGCCGTCGAGCCCGTGGACGCAGACGACCGCGGCGGTGACCCCGGCGGCGCAGACCTCGACGGTGCCATCGCCGTCCAGATCGCCGAGCGCGACGCCGCCGGCGCCATAGATGGCCTGCCCGCCCGGGGCCATGACCGACCAGCGGGTGCCGATGCCGTCGCCGGCCGCCGCGGTCAGCGTGCCGGGCGAGCTGTAGGCCCCGCCGGTGTACGAGGTGAACACGACGTCAGGTACGTCGCCTTCGCCGATCACGCCGTCGCCGTTGGTGTCGCGCAGTCGGCCGACCGCCGGCGTGGCCATGTTCTGGGCGTAGCCGCTGTGGCTGGGGTTGCTGCTCCACTGCCACTCGAGCACCGGCGTGAAGGTGCCCACGGTCGGGCTGGCGATGCAGGCGTCGTCGACCGCGACCGCCCCGCTGTCCCGCGCATCGGCGGGGCAGTCTGGCGCCGGCGCCGGCGGCGCGGTGTCGGGCGGGGCGCTGTCTTCGGGCGGGGCGGTGTCGGGCGGGGCGCCCTGCTCGGCCTCTTTGGCGCCCACGAAGGCGTAGTCAGAGCAGGCGAGCAGCAAGGGCAGGGGGAGCAGGGCGGCGCGCATGGAGACCTCGTCGGCGCACTCTACCGGTCCAAGGCCGCGGAGGCGCCGTCCCCGCGGTGTCAGGCGCCCGGTCGACCCCGGGCTAAGAGGGCCCTCCCTCCGAGGTGACCGCCGTGACCACCGCACCCACCTCCGCCGCCGACCGCGGCGGCCCCGGCTGGCGCCCCGCCAGCGACCCGCTGCGCGACCTGCTGGTCGGCCTCGCCGAGCTGCCCGCCGCCGCCCGCGCCTGGTCAGGGCTGTCCTGGCCAGGCGGCGATGGCGCCCCCGTGCTGGTGATCCCCGGCTTTCTGGCTGATGATTGGGCGACGCTGCCCCTGCGCGCCCACCTGCGCCGCAACGGCTGGGCGGCGGTGGGCTGGGGCCTCGGGCGCAACCACGGGCGGGTCGGGGCGCTGCTGCCCCCGCTGCGCTTGCTGGTGAGCCACCTCGCCGAGAAGCACGGCCAGCCCGTGCGCATCGTCGGGTGGAGCTTGGGCGGCGTGCTCGGCCGCGAGCTCGCCCGGCCGGGCGCCTTGCCGATCCGCCAGCTCATCACCATGGGCACCCCGGTGGTCGGTGGGCCCAAGTACACCGCCTACGCGGGCTTTTACCGCATGCGCGGCCTCGACCTCTCCGCCGCTGAGGCCGAGGTCGACGCCCGCCACAGCGCCCCGATCCCGGTGCCGCTCGACGTCATCTACACCGAGCAGGACGGCGTGGTCGCCTGGCGGGCCTCCCAAGATCCGCGGCCCGGGCCCCGCTACGCCGAGCACAAGGTCGGCGGCACCCACGCCGGCCTCATCGCCCGGCCCGAGGTCTTGGGCCTCGTCGACCGCTTGCTGCGCCAGCCGGTCGGCGGCTGATCGCCGGGCCGCGCGACGATTGGGCGCCGGCCCCGCGCGGCGGCCCGGCGGCGTCGGCAGGTGGGCCGGGCGCCGGTTAGGGGCGCGGCCCCGCCGCAGCGGCTCCATGTGGGTCATCTGAACGCGGGTCTTCAGAACCAATGGGGGGCGGATGAGCCACTTCACGCAGGACGAGGCGCACGAGGGCACGAGCTTGGGGGCGCACCGCCGCCGGCAGGAGCCGTACCCCGAGCCCTCCGCCGACGAGCTGCGCGCCGCCTACCGGGTGGCCTGCCGCAGCCGGTCGACCGAAGAGCACATCGTGCGCCTGGCCAGCCGCGGCGAGGTCAAGTTCGCCATCTGGGGCCCGGGCGAAGAGGTGCACGGCACCGCCACGGCGCTCGCGCTCAGCAAGGTCGTCGGCCCCGAGAAGTTCGGGATCGTCCCGCACTACCGCAGCGGGGCGATGTGCGCGCACTGGTGCGCCCTGCACGGCAAGCACGACTTCACCGAGACCGTGCTGCGCCAGCAGTTCAGCAAAGACACCGACACCATGAGCCGCGGCCGGCAGATGGTGTACCACCTCGACATCAAAGAGATGGGCATCCTGCCGGTGCAGTCGCCGGTCGGCATGCAGCTCGGCAAGGCCGCCGGCTACGCGCTCGGCTTCCAGCTGCGCGGCGTGCACGACGCGCTCACCGTCGGCATCGTGGGCGACGGCACCACGGCCGAGGGCGACATGCACGACGCGATGACCGCGGCGAGCGTGTGGTCGCTGCCCTTCATCTTGATGGTCACCGACAACGGCGTGGCCATCAGCACCACGCCCGACGAAGGCCGCGGCATCAAAGACTTCGAGAAGTACGCCGCCGGCTTCGGCGTGCGGCACTTCACCTGCGACGGCCGCGACTTCTGGGAGACCTACGAGGTCATGCTGCGCTGCGCCCGCTACGTGCGCGACGAGCAGAAGCCCGCGCTGGTGCATGTCCACAGCCTGCCGCGCTTTAACGGCCACAGCTCGGCCGCCGACATGACCTTCGATCTGGGCCAAGAAGACCCGCTGGTGCGTTTTGGCCAGAAGCTCGTCGACATCGGCGTGCTCAACGAGGGCGACAACCTCGTGCGCAGCCCGGGCGAGGGCCGCGACTTCTTCGCCCACCACGAGCTCGGCCGCGTCATGGGCCAAGAGGATGAGTCGGTCCGCGCCGTCTTCGAGCAGGTGAAGTCCGAGCCCACCCCGCCCGAGGACAGCGTCGGCGAGAACATCTACCCGCCGTTTCCGGCGGTCACCGAGCCGGTGGGGGTCGGCCAGACCCAGATCACCTACGGCGGCGCGATCCGCGCGGCCCTCGACCACATCATGCGCGACAGCAACGGCGCGATGTGGGGCCAAGACGTGGCCAAGCTCGGCGGGGTCATGCAGGCGAGCGCCGGCCTGCTCGCCAAGCACCCCGAGCGGATCTTCAACGCGCCCCTCAACGAGCCCCTGATCCTCGGCACGGCCTGCGGCGCCGGCCTGCACGACGATCTGGTGACCCTGCCCGAGATCCAGTTCGGCGACTACTCGCTCAACGCGTTCCATTGGCTCGTCCACATGGGCAACACGTACTGGTGCACGAACGGGAACAGCCGCTACGCCACCATTCTGCGCATGCCCACCGATCCGTTCGGCGGCGGCGCGGTCTACCACTCGATGAGCCTCGACGGCTACTTCACGCCGATCCCGGGCCTGGTCATCCTCATGCCCAGCACCAGCTGGGACGCCTACGGCCTGCTGATGACCGCCGCCGACTACCGCGGCCCGGTCGTGGTCCTCGAGCCGAAGTGGATGTACCGCCAGAAGCTCGGCCCGGCCTTCCCCGGCGAGCCGACCGACAAAGATGAGGTGCTGGCGCTCAACAAGCACATCATGCGCGGCGGCATCCCCGAGATCGACCCGGCGCTGCGGGTGCCCTTCGGCAAGGCGGCGACCCGCCGGGCCGGCGACGACGTGACCATCGTGGCCTGGGGCCGCGCGGTCTGGACGGCGATGGAGGCCGTGACCACGCTCGACGCGGCCGGCATCTCGGCCGAGGTCATCGACCTGCGCACCCTGGTCCCGCCCGACCTCGACGCGGTCTTCGCCAGCGTGGCCCGCACCGGCAAGCTCATCGTCGCGGCAGAAGATCGCAGCTTCGCCGGCTTTGTCCGCACCATCCAGGGCGCGGTCGTCGAGCGCTTCCCCGGCATGCCGACCAAGGCGCTGGGCCAAAAGAACATCCCGGGCATCGCCCAGAGCCTCAAGCTCGAAGAGGCGACCGTGCTGACCGCCCACGACATCGTCGAGGCCGCCCAGGCGCTCGCCGCCCAGCAGCCGGTCGGCCCGGCCACGGTGCGCACGCTGCCCCCGCGGATGTTCCTGTGAGCGCGCCGGTCGAGGGCGCGCCGCTCGAGCTGTTCTGGGGCAGCGGCAGCACGCCGGCCTGGCGCGCGCTGCTCGGCCTGCACCTCAAGGGCCTGCCCTACACCGGCCAGCTGCTCAGCTTCTCGGCCCGCGAGACCCGCAGCCCGGAGTTTTTGGCGCTCAACCCGCGCGGCAAGGTCCCCACCCTGCGCCACGGCGGGGTGGTGCTGGCCGAGAGCTTGGCGATCCTGGCCTACCTTGACCGCCTCGCGCCGAGCCCGCCGATCTTCGGCGACAGCGCCGCCGCCCACGGCGCGGTGTGGCGCGCCTGCCTCGACTTCGAGAACGTCGCCGGGCCGGCGATCTCGCTGCTGGTGCGCCCGCTGCTCTTCGGGGCGGCGCCCGAGGTCGGCAGCCTCGATGTCGTGGTCCCGGGTGTGGTCGACGAGCTCGACCGCCTCGCCGCCGCGGTGCACGACCGGGCGGCCATCGTCGGGGATGACCTCTCTGCCGCTGATCTCGTGTGGTACTGCGCGGTCCGCTACCTCGAGCGGGCCCTGACCCGCCCGGCCGCCGAGGCCCACGCGCTGGGGCTCTGGCCGCTGGGCGCCCGCTGGCCCGCCTTGCTGCCCTGGGCCGCGCGCATCGAGGCGATCCCCGGCTTCGACCAGACCTTCCCGCCGCATTGGCGCGAGGGCACCGCGCCGCTGGGCC
>JBJONS010000668.1:0-4651 GCA_046051725.1 Pseudomonadota bacterium
GCCGCCCCCGTCGAAGCGGAAGCCGTGGAAGGGGCACTCGACGCAGCCGTCGATCACCCGGCCGGGCGACAGCTTGACCCCCCGGTGCGGGCAGCGGTCGACCGACAGGCTCACCTGGCCCCGGGCGTCGCGCCAGGCCACCAGCTCAAGGCCGAGCCGCTTGCCGGCGAGCGTGCGGCCCGCGGGCAGCTCGGCAGAGGAGAAGATGGCGTACCAGCGGTTCAGCGCGAGCTGCATGGGCGACTCCGGCGGTGGGCGAAGATGGAGTATCACAAGCGAGACAAGATACAAGCGGCGGGCTACAATTCGTCCGCGGCCGCCGAGCCCCGGCCGCAGGGGAGCACATGGCCCGCCCGCCCGGCGCCCGAAACGCCGACCACGACCACACCCGCGCCGCCCTCGCCCGCGCCGCGGCGGGCGCCCTGCTCGATCCGGCGGGGCAGCCGCGCTCGCTCAACGCGCTCGCCGCCGCTGTGGGCGTCGCCGTGCCCACGCTCAAGCACTACTTTGGCGACCACGACGGCGTGGTCGACGCTGCCTTGGCGCAGGCCCGCGCTGATGGCGAGCGCCACCTCGCGTCCCAGCGCGACCCCGGCGGGCTGCGCCTGCCCGACAGCGTCGACGTCTACTGCGCGGCGGTCGAGGGCGGCTGGCAGGTCGGGGTCGGCGCGCTGTTCACCGCGGGCCTCTCGCTCGGGCTCGGCCACGCTGCCCGGGGCCCCGCGGCGGTGAACCACCTGCTCGAGCCCACGCTGCAGGCCCTCGAGGCCCGCCTCGGCGTGCACGCGGATCGCGGCGAGCTTCGGGCGGGGGCCGATCTGCGCATGGCGTCGCTGGCGCTGCTCTCGCCGCTGCTGATGGCCCTGCTGCACCAGGGGCCGCTGGGCGGGGCCGGCTGCCGTCCGCTCGACATGGGCGCCTTCTCGGCGGCGCACCGGGCGGCGTGGCTGGCTGGCTGGGGCGCGGGGCCGGGCTGAGCGCGCCGGTCGGCGCGGCGGCGGCGGGGTGTGCGCTGTGGCGCTTGCAGGCCCAGAGTGACGATCAGGGGGGCGCTCTGGCGCAGGCCCTGTGGGCAGCAGGCGGATGGTGGGCTAGTGGGGTCCTCCCGTTCGCCCTGGAGCCCCCATGACCCGCGCTGCCCTGCCCGCCCTCACCCTCCTGCTCGTCGCCTGCGGCGGCGAGGCCCCCGCGCCCGCTGCTCCGGCGCCGGCCGCTGCCCCCGCTGCTGCCGCTCCGGCCGCGCCGCCCGCCTGCACCTACACCGCCGACGTGGCCGCGGTGACCGTGGGCTGGAAGGCCTTCAAGTTCACCGAGAAGACCGGCGTGGGCGGTGGGTTCAGCGCGGTGACCGTGGCGGGCGCCAAGGGCGCTCCGGCGGCCCACAGCGCGCTCGACGGGCTCAGCTTCGAGATCGCCACCAGCGCCGTCGACTCGAAGAACCCCGACCGCGACAAGAAGATCCTCGAGCAGTTCTTCGGCACCATGAAAGAGACCACCGCGCTGAAGGGCAGCCTCGCCGTGACCGGCCCCGACGCGGGCACGCTGACGGTCACGATGAACGGGGCGACCCATCCCGTCCCGGTCAAGCTGGTGGTCGAGGGCGAGACGCTCAAGCTCAACGGCGCGCTCGACGTCACCACCTGGGGCGCAGGCCCGGCGATCAACGCGCTGAACAAGGTCTGTGAAGACCTGCACAAGGGCGCCGACGGCGTGAGCAAGCTGTGGCCCGACGTCGAGATCAGCGCTGTGGTGCCGCTCAAGAAGGACTGCGGCCCGGCTGCGGGCTGAGCTTCGCTGGCGAACGCTGGGTCCTCACCGAGGGGAGACAGAGATGTCTGCTGTGGAGCTGCGCGCCTTCGTGGACTCCCTCCCGCGCGGGGATGCGCTGCGCGATGCCCTCGCGCCGCACCTTGTGCCCGGCGCGGGGGCCGTGCGCGGCGCCGCCTGGGTCTGGGTCGAGGCCGTCGAGGCCGAGGGGCGGGTCTCTGTGCTGAGCCTCTCCGGGCCCGGACTCGGGGTACTGGCCGCCGATCTTGAGGCCCTCGATGGCCGCTGCTGGTTCGACGGCGCTGACCTGGGGCCTGCCCTCGCGCAGGCCGCCGCCCGGCTCGACGCCGCCGCCGGCTTCGAGCCGCTCGACGCTGTGGCGGGCCGCTATGGTGTCGGGATCGACGCGCTCACCGCGGTGGACGGGGCGCTCGTCCTCGAGGACGGTCTGCCAGAGGTCATCCTCGGCGTCACGGTGACAGTCCGGGCCGGCGGGTGAGCCCGGTCCGCTGCGGCTCCCAGTCCGCCGCAGGCCCCAGCGGTCAGCGTTGCCGGGCCGCCTGGGGACGCTCCCGGACCCAGGCGCGCAGGGCCTCGAGCGCGTCGCGGCAGCCATAGTCCCCCCACTCGCTGCGCGGGTCGGCCCGGCAGTCAGCCTCGATGCGGTCGGCCTCAGACACGGCCCAGTCGGCGAAGCCCTCGGCCTCCCAGATGCCGATCGCGCGCTCGACCCGGGCGTCGAGGGCCGCGGCGCAGGCGGGGTCCGCCGCGCAGCGCACCGCGAGGGCGCCCTGCAGCTCGGGGAGGCCGGGCTCGCCGGCGAAGGCCTGGTCGGCGCCCCAGGGCAGCATGGTCCAGCGGTCGGCGGCCGGCGCGTGGTAGACGAGGAAGTTGTTGCCGAGGGTCGTGTAGGCGTCGTCGTTGGAGGTCAGCAGCTCGACCGCCCAGAGGTCGAAGAGGGCCTCGGCGTCGAAGCGGGCCTCGAGCGTGGGGAGCAGCGCCTCGGGGCTGGTGGCCAGCAGCTCGTCGATGAGCGCGCGCAGATCGGCGCGGCTCTCGTCCTCGCCCTCTTGCTGCGTGAACAGCGGGGCGCAGCCCTCGTTGAAGTCGCCGCCGTAGCCGCCTTCGTAGAGGTTGCCCTCGGCGTCGCCGGGGAAGAGCCGCTCGAGCAGCTGCTCATCCATCGTCTCGACCACCGAGTAGAGGCCGAAGAGCTCGCCGTTGACCCGCACGCGGGCGTACCCGTGGCGCGGCGCCGGCGCGCCCACCAGCGCGTGCAGGCGGTAGCTCAGGCGCTCTGACGCCATGGTGGGGTCTTGGATCATGCTGTTGAGCGTCAGGCGCTTGATGCCGAAAAATCGCTGCTCGTCGTCGTACTCTTGCACGTCGATCTTGAAGCTGGCCTTCTCGCTCAGATCGCGGAAGGAGCGTGAGCCCTTGAGCTTGAGGGCGACCTCCCAGCGCTCTCCGGCGAAGAGGAGCCCGGCGGGGACGTCCTCGCGGGGCTCCTCTGCCAACGCCGCCAGAGACGCGGCGCTGAGCTCGAGCTCAAGGTCCACGATCTGATCCCCGAACACGAAGTCACCGTCGGGGTCTGTGTCGATGGGGCCGGTGTCTACTGGAACGGTACCCGAGTCCAGGGGTTCGGCGATGGGCTTGGCCGGGTCCAACGGCGTCCCGCACGCGACGAGGACGGAGAGCAGCGAGAGGCGGAGGGTGCTCATGGGGCGTCTCCAAGCGGGGAGCAGAGGGTGGCCGCGGCGGGCAAGGGCGCGCCGGGCGCGGCCGGCGGGCGCGGGCGATCGGTGAGGGTGGAGGGCTCTGCCCAGCCGAGGTGCAGGCTCAGCGCGCGCTGCCGCCAGTCGGTGCTGGCCCGGTCGCCCCGGGCGTCCAGCGCGAGGGCCCAGGCCCCGGGCAGCGCCCACCGCAGGCCGAGCTGTCCGGTCCACAGCGTCGAGCGGCGCATGGGGTCCCCGGGGGTCGGGCGCTCGGCGCGCGGGCCGAGGCCGCCGGTGGCGCAGGCCGCGAGCGGGCCCCGCGTCGCCCGCAGCTCGAGGCGGGCCAGGCCGGCCCAGAGCGCGTCGGGGGAGTAGACCCCCCCGCTGCCTGGAGCGACCGCCATCCGGTCTGTGTCGGCGTGCAGGTGCAGGCCCTCCAGGCCGATCCGGCCGTCGACGGGGCCCGCCGCCCCGCGCACACCGGCCCAGGTCACCGCCTCGCGGGTGGGGGTGGGCTCGACCCCGATGCCCTCGATCCAGCCCAGGCGCACGAGGCCGCCGGCGTCGAGGGGCCCCCGCCCGAGGCTGCCCTCGAGGCCGCCCCACAGCTGCGAGACCCGGCCGACCCGCTGTCCGGTGGGGGTGTAGAGCTGCCCCGCCCAAGCGGCGCGGGTGTCGGTGCGCGGGCTGCGGGCCAGCTCGACCGCCAAGGCGCCCGCCGCGCCGGGCCGCCAGCGGCCCCGCAGCCCGAAGGTCGGGTAGGCGCCGCCGAGGAAGCCGACCGGGCTCAGGCCCACCGCCGCCGCCCCCGACAGCGGCCGGCTGTGCGGAGAGCTCAGGCCCAGGGTGGCGCTGAGGCCTTGGTCCTCGCCGAGGGGGTCCCAGAGCACGGCGTGCTCAGCGACGACGCCGAGCCGGGCCGGACCCCAGGGCAGCTCGACCTCGGCGCGGCTGAGCCAGGCCTGCAAGTCGCCCTGATCTCCGGGGAGACCCCGCCGCAGGGCGCCTGCGCGCAGGGCGCCCGAGGGCCCCGCGGCCAGGCGCGCGGCGGCCTGGGCGGCGGCGGCGGCGGCCGCCCCCCGGGCCGCCGCAGCGGCGGGCTGCTGCAGCACCGCCGCGGTGCGGCGCCCGGTGGCGGCGGCGGGGGGGACGGCCGCCACGGCCGG
>JBJONS010000669.1:0-2954 GCA_046051725.1 Pseudomonadota bacterium
TGGTAGGTGACCATCAGGCCGCCGATGAGCCCCAGCACGATGCCCGACTCGAGCATGTGGGTGAGCTGGTTGCGCATCACCGTGTAGCGGCGGATGGCCATGAAGATGACCGAAGCGAGCACCAGGCCGCTGATCACGTCGAGGACCGGGTCGAGCGGCCCGAGCGAGATCGCGTGCTCCATCCCGATCAGGCCGGCGATGGCGTGCGCCGCCGACTTCGCGCCGAAGCTGCAGAAGCCGTAGAAGATGAGCAGGTGGAAGATGCCCGCGACGGGCCGGTTGGCGATGACCCGCGTCTGGAGCAGCACCTCGGCGAGGCCCGACCAGAGCCCCGCCTGGTGGATGATCTTGAGCTCGTGGCGCTTGGGCCAGATGTGCTTGAGCCGGCGCTCCCAGGCGATCTTGGCGAAGGAGGCCGCGCCGGCCGCTCCCGCCAGCACGATCAGGGCGCTGTTGATGATGTTCATGGGTCCCTCGGTCGGGGCCGCGGGCGGCGGCGCGGGGTGCTCAGGGGAGCGGGGCGCGCGTGGGCGGGCCTTCGGCCCACCGCGGCGCGGTGCAAGGGGGGCGCCTATCCCAGCCGACGCGCGCGCGAAAGGGCGCGCCAGCCCACGCCCCCGCGGCCCGGCGCGCCGCCGCGCCTGCGTTAGCGCCCGCCGCGGCGGAGGTCGGGATGCAGGGCTGGCTCGGGTGGGATGTGGGGGCCTGGCACTGCCAAGCGGGCGCCTCGCGGGATGCTTTGGTGCTGCTGGCCGCTGATCTGGGGCAGGCCCCGCGGCTGGTCGGGCGCACCTGGCGCGGCAACCTGCGGGCCACCCTCAATGGCCCGCGCGGCCCGGGCCTGCTCGCCGCGCTGCTGCGGCTGGTCGGCGCGGCGGACCTGCCCCTGCGCCGGCTGACCCTCGGCGTCGACACCCCGCTGGGCTGGCCCGACGCCTTCCGGGCCCTGCTCGACGGGGCGCTGCCGGACCTCATCCCGGCGACCAAGGCAGAGAACCCGTTGATCATGCGGCAGACCGAGCGTGTGCTCTGCGCCGCGGGGCTGCGGCCGCTGTCTGCCGTGCAGGACCTGCTCGGCAGCCAGTCGACCAAGGGCCTCGTGGTGCTCGGGTCGCTCGGCGTGGCGCCGCGCACGCCGGGCTGGTGGACCGGCGCCCTGGGCGGGGTCGAGCTGGCGGCTTTTGAGGCCTACCCCACGCCCTGCCGGCGCTCGGCGCGGGTCGAGGCGGTGGTCGGCCCCCTGCGGGCCGCCTTGGGCGAGCAGCCCCACGATGACGTGCTGGACGCGCTCCTCTGCGCGGGGCTGGCCTGGCTGTGTGATCAGGCCCCCGACGCGGTGGCCCAGCCGCCGGCCGGGGTCTCGGCGGCCGAGGGCTGGATCTACGTGCCGCTGGACGCGCTGCCGGGGCCGGGGGCCGCGCCGGGGCGATAGGCGGGCCGGCCTTGCGGAGGTCTGGTGTCGCCCACGCTCCTGCTGTTGTTGCTCACGCTCGTCGGCTGCCGCTGGGTCGAGGACCGCCTGGGTCGACGCGCTCTGCCGCCGGCCGCCGAGCGCACGGCCCCCGATGACGCGCCGAACGTGCTGCTCGTCTCGATTGACACCCTGCGGTCGGATCACCTGCCGTTCTACGGCTACGGGCGCGCGACGGCGCCGGCGCTCACCCGGCTGGCCGCCGAGGCCGCGGTCTTCGAGCTGGTCTACGCGGCCTCGCCGGCCACCGATGGCAGCCACGCCACGATGTTCACGGGGCTGCACCAGTCTGAGCACGGCAAGTTCAGCCACGAGCAGCGGCTCGACGCCGGGGCCCTGACGCTGGCCGACCACCTGCACGCGCAGGGCTGGCGCACCCACGGCTGGGCCAGCACCTACAAATTCATCGTGCGGTCTGGATTGGATCAGGGCTTTGACACCTGGACCAACTTTCACAAGACCGAAAAGAACGACCGCAGCGCCAAGATCACCGCCGGGGTGCTGCGGCTGATCGACGACCCGGCGCCCGCGCCGTGGTTCGCCTTCGCCCACTACTTTGACGTGCACGCGCCCTACGCGGCGCCTGAGCCCTACGCGAGCGCCTATGTGGCGGGCGTGGCGCCGGCGGCGCCGGCCGAGACCGGCGACTACATCTCGGCGAACCGCAAGGCGACCAGCAAGGTCCGACCGGCCCACCTTGACGCGCTGCGGGCCATGTACGACGGGCAGATCCGCTATGTGGACGCGCAGCTTGCGCCGGTGCTCGAGCGGCTCGGGGTGGGCGGGGCGCGGCCCACGCCGGCGGCCAACGGCCGGCCGACCGTGGTGATCATCACCTCGGATCACGGAGAGGCCTTTATGGAGGCCGGCTATCTCGGCCACAGCGTCTACCTGCACGAGGCCATCGTGCGGGTGCCCTGGCTGGTGTGGTGGCCCGGCGCGGTGCGGCCGGCGCGGCTGCCGCAGCCGGCGATGGGGGTCGACCTGCTGCCCACCGTGGTCGAGCTGGCCGGGGCGCCGCCGGTCGAGACCTCGGGGATGAGCTTCGCCGGCCAGCTGCGCGGCGGTCCGCCCACCGTTCCCGACGACCGCGTGCTGATGTTGCAGTCGCCCCAATATTGGGCCGTGGCCCAACGCCGGGCTGAGGGCCTGTTCAAGCTCACCACCCGGCCCAAAGACGGCGGCGCGGCGCGGCTTCTGCAGCGCGTGGACATCGACCGGCACGATCCGCGCGAGCAGCGCGAGACCTACCCGGCCGTCTACGCCGACCTGAGCCGGGCGATCGAGTCCTTCCCGTTCAAGGACCCCCAGGGCCGCAGCGTGCAGCGCACCGACATCAGCGCCGAGGAGCGCGAGCAGCTCGAGGCCATGGGCTACATCGAGCACGACGACGATTGATATGGGCTGTCTCTGATTCGGCTCAGACGCCCCCCGGGCGACGAGCCTCGCCCCAGCCGCGGTAGCCGAGGCCTTCGCGGCGAAC
>JBJONS010000670.1:0-3364 GCA_046051725.1 Pseudomonadota bacterium
GATCCCCGCGCAGCTCGATTGCTGCCGCGCGGGCGCACACCAGCGCGGCTGGGAGATCGTGACCGAGTTCGTGGACGCGGCAGAGTCGGCCACGACCGACGACCGACCCCAGTTCCGCGACATGATCAGCACAGCCAAGCGCAAACCGGCGCCCTTCGACTACATCCTGGTCTGGAAGTTCAGCCGGTTCTCCCGCAACCGCGAGGACAGCGTCCTCTACAAGCGCATGCTCGAGCGGAACGGCGTGCGGGTGGTCTCGCTCAACGAGCCGGTCGATGACTCACCCGCGGGCAGGATGCTCGAAGCCATCCTCGAGTCGGTCGATGAGTTCTACAGCCAAAACTTGGCCCAAGACATCAGCCGAGGTCTGCGAAAGAACGCCTCGATGGGCTACTGCAACGGTGGCCCGCCTCCGCTCGGCTACCGTCGCCAGCGGACGGGCACGGCAGAGGGCGCGCCGCACATCGTGTTGGAGCCCGACCCGCAGTGGGCGCCGACCGCGCAGCGCATCTTCCGCATGGCCCTCGCCGGCGAAGGCGTGACGGCCATCGCCAGCACGCTCAACGCCGAAGGCGTCCTGACCCCGCGGGGTTGCAAGCTGAGCAACACCACGGTCCACAAGCTGCTCACCAACGAGGTCTATGCTGGCGCGCTGATATGGGGCACGAAGAGAACCGGGCTGCAACAGCATAAGGCACCCGACCCGATACGGGTCGAAGATGCCCACGAGAGCCTCGTCTCCAGAGAGGACTTCGAACAGGTGCAGCGCTTGCTCGCCTCGCGCGCACCGACCATCGTGTCGGCGAACACCCTCGCGAACGACTACCTGCTCGGCGGGCTCATCCATTGCCCAGGCTGCGGCGGGACCTTCGTCGGCCACAACGCCCGGTCGGGCGCCTACCGCTACTACGCATGCCAGTCGAAGAAGAAGATGGGCGCCGAGGCCTGTAAGGCGAAGCCGCTCCCAAAGGCCGAGACCGAGGCGGCCGTGATCGGCGTGCTCCGAGACGAGCTGCTGAGCCCCGCCTACGTCAAGCAGCTGGTCGACCTGGTCAACGAGGAAGCGAACACCGGCAGCGCTGCGGCGCGCGCCGAGATTGAGGCCGCAACGGCCCAGCTCAACGAGGCCAAGCGCAAGCTCGACAACCTCTACCGCGCCATTGAGGACGGCGGGATCGAGCTCTCGGTCCTCGCCCCTCGCATCCGCACGGTCAAGGCACAGGTCGACGACCTCACCGCGGCCCGCGACGCGCTGGTCACCGCCGGAACACCGGTGCTGCGCCTCGCAGACGAGGCGACCATCGCCCGCTATGTCGCGCGCTTGCACGAGACGCTGGCGACCGGCACGGCGAACGCCCAGCGCACCATCCTGCGCGCCTGGGTGGCCCGCATCGAGGCCCGAGGAACCGACCTGACGGTCACGTTCACCCTGCCGCCCGAGGTCGGCGCCGAGCCGACCCGCGACAAGCCAATGAATAAAGGGCAGAACTCCAGCATGACTGAAGTTCTGCCCCGTGATGCAAATAGTGGAGGCGGCGGGAGTCGAACCCGCGTCCGGAACGGATCTACGTCAGCGTCTACGTGTGTAGCCCCTGATTTACGACGTGGACCGGGTTCAGTGGCCGACCCTAAGCCCACGTTGTAAGCGACTTTGTTGGATTATTTATCGTCCCCCCCCACTGCGCCCCTGCACAGGTCAGGACTAACCAGGTCGTGACACGCCCGGAGCTGGAACCCTGGTATTGCCAGTCCGGACGGCTATCTACTGACTAAGCAGCGAGAGCGAAGTGCTTGTTGTTGTTGGCACTTGATTTTTTGTTGGCAGTTTTAACGAGGTCACCAACACCCCCGACACGCAGCCTCGGCTTACACCGCCCCGTCGAAACCGTTTCGCCCCCAAATGGTCCTCTTGCCGCGCGGCCCTCGGGGGGCGCGTGGAGACCCTGGGTGAGCGCGACCTGGGGAGGCCGCGCCGACGGCAGCGCCCGCAGGCGCCGGACCCGCGCGCAGAGCGCGGGCGGGGACGTGCGCGTCCCCCCGACCATGAGCACCAACAGCGTCAAAGAACACTGCCGCATAGCGCGGGAACGGCCGGGTTGTCAAGCGGGAGCGGGGCAGGCCGCGGTTCGGCGCGCAGCTGGGGCCGCCGCGGTCGCGGGCGCCCACCGCGGGCGGAGCGCCGGGACTACGGGCTCACCCGGCGCATCGGCGCCGCCGGCCCCAGGTCCAGGGCGCCCGCGCTACCTGGGCGCTGGAGCCTCCGATGCCGACCGCCGATCTCGCCTCCCCCTCTCTGCCGCTCTTGCCTGGGCTCTCCGCCGACGACGCGGCCCTCCTCGCCGGGCAGCTCGTCTCCCGCAGCCTCGCGCCCGGAGAGGTCTTGCTCCGCGCCGGAGGCACCGAGCGCGTGCTCGTCTGGATCCAGTCGGGCGCGGTCGAGGTGCGGGTCGACATCGACGGCCAGCGCTTCACCATCGACCACTTCGGCCCCGGGGCGCTCTTCGGTGAGCTCGGGTTCTTCGACCCCGACCACACCCGGGCCGCCGACGTGGTCGCGACCGCGGCCTGTGAGGCCCTGATTCTGCCATTCTCGGCCTACGCCGCGCTGGTCTCGGCGGGCGAGCCCCTCGTCGTCGCCGTGGAGGAGCAGGTGTTGGCCCAGCTCGGCGCGCGCATGGCCGCGACCAGCCAACGGCTCGGCGACCTGCTGGCGCGCCGCGACCAGCCCTCTGCTTGGCAAGCGCTCCGGCGCTTCCTTGGCCTCGGAGCTTGAGTATGGACCACCGCGCTGAGTTCCTCCGCCGCGTCCCGGGCCTCTTTGGGGTTCCCTCCGCCGATCTGGCCGCCCTGGCCCGCTCCTTCCGCCTGATGGACGTGCTGGACGCCGATCTGTGCACCGAGGGCGACCAGCCCCGCGCCCTGTTCGTGCTCGCCGAGGGCCGGTGCGAGGTCACCCGGACCACCCCGGGCGGACAGCGCTTCCGGGTCGCCGAGCTCACCCCCGGCTGCCTGTTCGGCCACCTCAGCCTGCTGACCGACGGCGTGCGGAGCGCGACCGTCCGCGCCCTCGGCCCCGCCCGGGTGCTCGAGCTGCCCTTGGACGAGGCGCGGGAGCTGCTCAGGAACGGCCCGCTGCACGTCACCTCGGCGCTCCGGCGCGCGTTGATCGTCGCCACGTCCCGTCAGCTCTCCGCCGCCACCCGCACCGCCGCCGAGCTGGCCCGCAGCGCCGGCCTCTGCACGCCCGACCCGGCCCAGGCCACGCACCCCCCTGCCGGCCGTGGAAGAGGCGGAGATCCTGCTCGCTGACCCGCGCTGGTGAGGGCCCAGGCCCGCCCGCGGTCGGACCGCCCGCAGACCGTTG
>JBJONS010000671.1:0-4830 GCA_046051725.1 Pseudomonadota bacterium
CCGCCCCCGCGGTCACGCCCAGCCCGAGTCCGGCCCCCGCGCCGTCAGTCGGCGGTGCGCTCGACGCGGCCGCCGCCCCCCTCGCCGCCAGCGCGTGGGCAGGCGCCGCGGCCGCCGCCCGGGACTTCGCGGCGAGCCCCGAGGCCCAGGCCGCGCCCGGCCTCGCCGCGGGCGCCGACCGGCTGGCCCGCGCCGCCGACCTGCTCGCCGCCGCCAGCGCCGCGCTGCAGGCCGGCGACGGCGCCACGACCAAGGCCCGGGCCCACGAGGGCGCCAACCTGCTGCGCGGGCTGCGCGACGAGGGGCTGCTCTCGCCGACCGTCGCCGACCAGGCCGTCCAGGCGGCCGGCGGGCTGTGGCGCCGCGCCGACCAGGCCCGTCCGCAGGTGAACAGCGCCCCGCAGGGCACGGACGCTGGAGCAAACCAGCCCGCTGCGGCGCCCGATCCCTCCGCCTCCCTCGACCTGGTCGCCCGCGCGGTGCAGCGCGGCGACGCGCTCGCGCAGGGGGACGAGGGCGAGGCGGTGGCGGCCCTGCAGCGCCTGCTCGGCATGCGCGGCGAGGCGGTCACCGGGCGCTTCGGCCCGACCACCACGGCCATCGTCAAAGAGGCGCAGGCCAAGGCGGGCCTCGAGGCCGATGGGGTGGTGGGACCGGCCACGCTCGGCGCGCTGCGGGGCAAGGCCACGGCCAGCACCCGCGCCCAAGACCTCGCCGCGCTGTCGACCGCCGTCGCCGCCCGGTCCCTGCGCCTCGGTGACGCCGGCGCCGGGGTCCGGGCCCTGCAGCGCCTGCTCGGCATGGGCGCGTCGGGCGCGACCGGCACCTTCGGCCAGACCACCAAGGCGGTGCTGGTGCGCTTTCAGCGCGACAACGGCCTCGAGCCCGACGGGATCGCCGGCGAGGCCACCGTGGGTGCCCTGCGGGGCGGCGGGGCCGGCGGAGGCCAGGCGGTCGGCGCCTACGACGCCTACCGCTACGGCCAGCACCTGGGCAAGATCAAGATCGTGCGCATGGACGGCGTGCTCATGGCCGAGGGCATGGTCCCGCACTGGACCCGGCTGCGCGACGCCGCGGCGCGGGACGGCGTGAAGCTGCGCCTCAACAGCGGCTTCCGCACGATGGACGAGCAGCGGGCGCTCTACCAGGGCTACCTCAACGGCACCCGGGGCCTCGCCGCGGCGCCGGGCTACAGCAACCACCAGCACGGCGAGGCCGTCGACATCGACGTGGTGAGCGACGCCGCCTACACCTGGATGTTCCGCAACGCTCCGCGCATGGGCTGGCACAACACCGTGCCCAGCGAGCCCTGGCACTGGGAGTACTTCTGGCGCCGCTGAGCGCGCCGCGCGCCGCCCGATAAGGGCCGCCGCGGCGCGGGGCGCCCTCCCCGCACGGGCCCAGGGACCACATGGCGCTGCTGCGCGACGCATGGCACGACCTCCGCAGGAACCTCGGCATGCCCGTGGGCGCGTTCGCGGCCATCGGCATGTCGGTGGGCCTGAGCGCCGATCTACTGCTCTCGGTGATTGACGCGCTGCTCGGCTTTCTCCGCGAGCAGGCCACGCCGGACCTGCCCCGCATGGGCCTCCACCTGCTCGGCGCGGTCGGCACCGGGCTCTTCGGCTACCTCCGCGTGTCGCGGGCCTGGGCGCGCCTCTGGCACACCCGCCGGGCCGCCGACCTGCACACCGGAGACCCCGCCCAGCCCGCGCGCTGGGTGGTCATGTCGGCCAGCCTCGGCCCCAACGAGCTGGCCGAGACCATCCTCGCCCACCACCGCCGCCACGGCAGGCTCGAGCGCCTCTTTGTGCTCCACACCGAGGACGAGCCCGGGCGCGCCGCGCTCGCCCGGGTCCAGGCGCTGTGCGCCGCCGGGCCGGCCTGCGAGGGCGTGGGCCTGCCGCCCCGGGCGGTCGACGACCCCGACCCGATCTTTGACCGGGTCGAGGCGCTCTACACCCGCGCCCGGGCCGAGGGCATCGGCGAAGATGACGTGGTGCTCGACTACACCGGCGGGACCAAGGCGTTCACCGCCGCGCTGGTCCTCTGCGGCGCACCGGTCGGCCGCCGGCTGCAAGCGCTGATGCCCCGCCGGCGCACCGACCGCGGCTACCCCGACCGCGAGGCGGGCAGCGACTGCGTGGAGGTCGACCTCCGCTTTGACGTGCACAACCACCTCGCCGATGAGGGAGCCCGATGAGGCCGCCCACCAGCCCAGTCGTCCCGGACACCGCACCCGGTCCCGCCGAGGGCCCCGCTCCCGCCGAGGGCCCCGCTCCCGCCGCGGCACTGCCGGTTCCTCCGCCCCATCCTCCGTCCGGGCGCCCCGGCCGCACCACCGCGGCGCTCGCCCGCGACGTGCGGACGCGGTTTCGGGCCCGGGGCGCGCCCCGCGCCTGGACGGCCGATCTCTACCACCACCTCATGCGGGTGAGCTTTCTGCGGCTCATGCTTCTGCTGACGACGGGTTGGGTCGGGACAAATGTCGTGTTTATGGGACTCTACCTCGCTGGCGGAGACTGCTACAGCGCCCAACCCGACCACCCGGTGCTGTCGGCGTTCAGCTTCTCGGTGCAGACCCTCTCGTCGATCGGCTACGGGGCCCAGCACCCGACGACCCCCTGGGGCCACCTCATCGCCGACGTCGAGGCCTTCGTCGGCATGATCTTCTCGGCCATGGGCGCCGGCTTGATGTTCGCCCGCTTCTCTCGCCCGAGCGCGCGGGTGGGCTTCTCGGACAGCCTCCTGCTGCACCGGCGCGGCGGCCGGCCGCACCTGGTCCTGCGGGCCGCCAACCTCCGCGGCAACCAGATCGTCGAGGCCTCAGCCTCGCTCTACGCCCTCTGCGACGAGCAGACCGGCGAGGGCCACCGCACGCGGCGCCTGATCGAGCTGCCGCTGGTCCGCGGCCGCAGCCCGGTCTTCGCGCTGTCCTGGCTGATGATGCACGAGGTCGACGAGCGCAGCCCGCTCTGGGGCCTCAGCGAGGCCGAGCTGCGCGCGCGGGTCGACAGCTTCGTGGTCTCGCTGACCGGGATCGACGACACCTTCTCCCAGACCGTGCACGCCCAACGCTTCTACAGCGTCGATGAGCTGCGCTGGGACGAGGCCTTCGTCGACATGGTGGACCCGCAGCCCGACGGCAGCCAGCTGCTGCACCACGACCGGCTGCACCTCCGCCACCCCGCCGCGCCCGGCGACCAGATGGAGCGCCTGTTGCCGATCCCGGCCCGCGGCGGCTGAGCCCGGGCGGGCCGCTTGGCCCCTTGACCCGGGCCGCGCCTTGGCCCATCATCGGTCATGCCTCACCGCCGCCGCCCCCCGACTGCCCTCCCCTGCGCCCCCCGCCGCCCACGCCCGGCGGGCCCGCGTCCGGTCCTCGCGGCGCTCAGCCTCGGCGCGCTGCTCGGGGCGACGCCCGCCGCCGCCGACCTGCCCCCCGAGGACCGCGCCCTGGCCGGCGCGCAGCTCGCCGCGGGCCTGGCCAGCGACGGCTCGCTGTGCAACGAGGACCTCGACCTGGGGCTGATCTTCGACCCCGACGGCCCCAGCGGCCCCGCGCCCATCGGCGGTGACGCGCTCACGCCCGGCTGGTGCTTCGAGCTTTGGGCGGTGCGGGCCAGCGACGGGCGGGGGTGGGTGCAGGGCGAGGCCCACGCCGGCACCACCATGCCGATGGAGTCGGCGGCGCTCGACGCCGGGCCGGGGATCCAGGCCCTGCGGGTGAGCGGCGCTGACGAGGACCTCGTGGCCCAGTGGGACGTCGTGCTCCGCGAGGACGAGGGCCTGCTGCTGTTCGTCGTCGAGCTCGAGGCCCTCAACCCGCTGCCCGGCGTGGTGATCAGCCGCATCTTTGACGCCGACCTCGACGCCTGGGTCAGCGGCACCTACGCGACCCTCAACCGCGTCGACGACGCCGTGGTCACCGCCGCGAGCACCTTCGACGGGCGCGCGGTGGCCCTGAGCGCGGCCGACGGCCTCGGCGGCCGCTGCTCGTGGTGCGAGAGCGACGCGCTGCTCGACACCGCGCCCGGTGAAGACGAAGGTGACGAGCAGCTCGGCATCTTCGTCGAGCTGGGAGACCTCGACGCCGGCGAGCGTCGCCGCGTGACCTTCGCCTACGCGGTCGGGGACAGCGCGGACCGCGCCGCCGAGGACGCCCGCAGCGCCGCGGAGGCCGGCGACCTCGACGCCGACGGGGCGCCCGATGGCGACGACTGCGCGCCGCTCGACGCGCGCCAGGGGCCCGGCCTCGCCGAGGTGGCCGACGGCCTCGACAACGACTGCGACGGCGCGACCGACGAGGGCGACGGCGCCACGCCGTCGACCCCGCGCGACGACTGGGATCAAGCCGGCGCCGGTGGGGGCGCGGGCGACGGCGCCGATGACGGGGGCAGCGCGTCGACCGCCGACGGCGCGGACGATCCCGGCAAGGCGAGCGCCGGCTGCGGCGCCGCCCCCGGGCAAGGCCGCTCCTCTGCGCTCCTCGCCGCCTTGGCCGCCGCCCTCGGCCTGACCGCCGCCCGCGCCCGCCGCCGGAGCCTCGCATGAACCGCACCGCCCCGACCTGGATCCTCCGCCTGCTCTGCCTCAGCGCGCTGACCGCCTGCGCGCCGGCCATCGACAAGGGGGAGGAGGGCGAGCTCGGCGCCGCCGACGGTGGTGGAGACAGCGCCGGAGACGGCGCTGCGGGGACCATCCCGACCCCCACCATCGTCGCGACCAACGGGCAGGTCATCGATCCGACCCTCCCCGGTGGGGCCCTCCAGCTCCGCGTCGAGGTCCCGGGGGGAGCCGAGTGTGACCTTGAGATCGAGCTGTGGACCA
>JBJONS010000672.1:0-11199 GCA_046051725.1 Pseudomonadota bacterium
CGCGGGCGCGGGCCCTGGCAGGGGCGCGAGGCCGGGCGGGGCGGGCAGCAGGCCGCCGGGCGGAGCGGCCGGGCCGGCCCGCTGGAGGGCCTCGCGCACCGCGCCCTCGAGCAGCGCGAAAGAGACGCCGGCGAGGCGCTCTTGGACCTGGTCGAGGCGCAGGCCGGACCCCTGCAGCAGCTTGATCGCCAGCACCGCGATGATGTGGCGGTAGCCGTAGATGGCCTGCCTGCCGTCGTAGTGGAGCGGCTTGTCGATGAGGCCGCGCGACTGGTACCAGCGCAGGGTGCGGGCGTCGGGCCGGGCGTTGACCCGCCCGTCGGGGCTGGGCGGGTCGAGCTGGTCGAGCAGCGCGGCGAGCTGCTGCTCGAGCGCCGGCAGGCTGAGCTGCAGGGGGCGGAGGGGGGCCAGGGGATCGTCGGTGGGCGGCGTCATGCTGTTACTGTCACATCGACAGCGATTACTGTCAACATCGGCGCGCGGGAATTCTGCCCCCTGGGCGGGCGCGGGCGGGCCGCGCGGCCGGCGACCGGCGCGCAGGTGATCCAGATCAATCGCCAGCGGGCCCACGCGCCCCTATGGTGGGGGTGCCGTCGCTGCCCGACCGGAGCGCGACCGCTGGGGTTGGCGGTCTCTGGAGTGCTCCGGAGCTTCGGTCGGGCGGGACGCGCCTTTTTGCCGGCGGTCCCATGCGCGCTGCGCCCTCCCCCCGTGCGATGATGGGGAGCGGCCCGGGCCGCCGGGGGGCGCATGGCGGGGCGCGGCGCGCGCAGCAGACCAGCCGAGAGCGCGGCCCGGCGCTGGGGGCGCGCGCCGGTGTGGCTGTGGGTCGTCTCCTTCGCCCTGCTCGCCGTGAGCATGGTCGTGGCGCTGCTCGCGGTGCGGGCGCCGGTGCTGCTGCGCCAGCCCTTCGTCGACGAGCAGCCCTTGCTGCGCGATCAGGTGCCGCTCGACCGCAAGGTGCGCGCCGAGGTGCTCGAGATCTTGCAGGTGGCCGGCGAGGCGCCGCTCTCTCCGGCCCGGGCGACCCAGGTGCTGCGCCCCTGGCGCAATGACCTCATCGGCGTCTTTTTCCTCGATCTGGTCGACCGCGGCGGCCCCGAGCCCCTGGTCCAGCTCGACCTCTCGCTGGCCGTCGGCCTGCACTGGGTCAACCTGCACTTCCTCGGCGCGCTCGAGGTGACCGACGGCGCGATCTCGCGCCTCGAGCCGGTCGAGCTCGTGGTCTCGGGCTGGGCCCTGCCCTCTGCGCCCGACGAGCTGCGGGCCCTGGCCAACGATCAGCTCGCCGACGCCCGAAGCCGCGACCGCGAGCTCGACGAGAACCTCGCCCGCATCGGTGGTCTCACCGTGCGGGGCGGGAAGTTCTGGCTGCGGCTGCCCGGCGCGCGCTGAGCGGGCCGGCGCGCCCGGCTCAGCCCCGGGCCTCGACCAAAGTGGCGTAGCGCTCGACGAGGCGCTCGATGTCGGCGATCACCGGGGCCCAGGCCGCCGGGTCGGTCAGGTCGACCCCGAGGTGGCGCGCGGCCACCTCTTCGACCGTGCAGCGGCCGGTGTCGGCCAGCAGCGCCGCGTAGCGGGGGGCGAAGGCCGGGCCCTCTTCGCGGGCGCGGGCGAAGACCAGGGCCGAGAAGAAGTAGCCAAAGGCGTAGGGGAAGTTGTAGAACGGCGCCCGCGTCAGGTAAAAGTGCAGCTTCTCGGCCCAGAACATCGGGTGGGCCTCGCCGAGCACCGGCCCATAGGCCGCGCGCTGCAGCGCCTCGGTCTGGGCGCACAGCCGGTCGGGGCTCAGCGGGCCCTCGGCCTTCATCTCGAACAGCGCCTGCTCGAGGGCAAAACGCATCGGGATGTTGAGCAGCATGACGATGGCGCTCTGCAGCTCTTGGTCGATGAGGCCGAGCTCTTCGGGGCGCCCCGCCGCCCGGTCGAGCGCCTCGCCGCGCACCACCGCCTCGGCGAAGGTCGAGGCGGTCTCGGCCAGCGTGTAGGGCAGGCTGCGCGAGGCGGCGGGCTCGCCCATCAGCACGTCATTGTGGTAGGCGTGGCCGAGCTCGTGCGCCAGCGTGACCAGGTTGGTCATGCGGCCCGAATAGGTCATGAACACCCGGCTCTCGCGCTCGCGGGGCAGCCCGATGCAGAAGGCGCCGTGGCGCTTGCCGCCGCGGTCCTCGGCCTCGATCCAGCCGCCGTCGAAGGCCCGCGCCGCGAAGGCGCCCATCGCCTCGCCCTGGGCCGCAAAGCAGCGCCGGACGGTGCGCTCGGCCTCGTCCCAGGGCACGTCCATGTCGACCTGGTCGACCGGCGCGCTGAGATCGGCCCAGTCGACGGTGGAGACGCCGAGCAGCCGGGCCCGGAGCTGCAGGGCCCGCCACAGGGCCGGGCGGCCGGCGGCGCAGGCGGCGAGCAGGGCGTCGAGGGTCGGGCGGCTGAGCCGGTTGTGGTCGAGCGCCTCGTCGAGGGGCGCGCGACCGGCCAGCGCGGCGAGGGCGGCGCGGCTGCCGATGATCTGATCGAGGGCCTCGGCGCAGTCCTCGCCGACCGCCCGCCAGCCGGCGGTGATGCCGGCCTGGGCCGCCCGGCGCACCGCCGGATCGGGGTCGGACAGGCGGTTGAAGGCCTGGCCGTGCGAGAGGCGCTCGCCGCCCAGCTCGACCACCACCTTGGCGGCGGCGCGGCTGTAACGGCGGCCCCAGGCGTGCAGGGCGGCGTCAGAGAGGGCGACCACGACCTGCTGCTGGGCAGCGGGCGGGCGGGCCTTGGCGGCGATCCGGCGCCAGCGCAGCCCGTCGGCTTGGGCGGCGCCGGCCGGGGTGGCGAGCAGGGCGGCCCAGGACGCGTCATCGGCGGCGGCCAGGGCGGCCTCGGGCGCGGTCCAGGCCAGCTCGGCCCGGGACGCGGCGGCCTCGACCTCGCCGATGGCCGCCACGCAGGCGGGGTCTTGCGCGGCGACCGAGGCGGCCAGCCAGGCGAAGGCGGTGAGCTGGCGGCGGCGCTCGTCGAGGGCGGCGGCGGCCTCGAGGAAGGCCCCCCAGGCGGGCCCGCCGTCGGCGGGGCCCAGCGCCTGGCCCTGCGCGATCAGGGCGGTGAGATCGACGTTCAGCGCGGCCAGCTCATCGCGCCAGGCCGGAGCGGTGACCCCGCCGGGGTAGATGCGGTCGAGGTCCCAGCGGGGGGCGGCGGGCGCCTTGGCGTTCATGGGGGGCTCCGGGGTCGGTCAGGGCCAGTGTTGGTCAGGGGGCGGTCGGGGCGGGCGCCCAGCTCAGGCTGGGCGTCGCGGTCCGGCGGGTCGATCCGTCGTAGACCCCCGCCTTGAGCGTGAGGGCCTGGGTCTGGTCACCGACCCGCAGGGTCGCCGGGCCTTCGTGCCACGCCGCGAGCTCGACGGTGCCGGTCTCATGGACCAGCGCGCCGACGGCCGGCAGGCCCGGCACCTCGAGGAAGGCCAGGGCGCCGGCGGGCAGGCCCGAGACGAGCACGGCGCTCGGGGCCCGGCGCTGCACCTGGGGCCAGGGCTGCACGCCCGCGCTGGCGAGCAGGGGGGCGAAGGCCTGCCGCCACTGGTCTTTGCTGCCATGCACCGCCTCGGCGGTCGGCAGCACGCCGCCCCACATGCCTGCGCTGAGCTGCTGGCCCCAGGTCTCGGCCGCGCGCCCCCAGGTCTGCGGGTTGGCCGCGAGCACCTCGCGGGCAAAACCCCCACGGCAAGGGTAATCTCCGCAAGGCTTGGCCTGGTTGGGGTCGATGGGCACCCCGTGCACGTCGCCGGGCACCCGCGGGCGGCGGTGGGGGTCATCGGCGAGCCGGTCGGTGTCGAGGTTGCTGGGCCCGTCTTTGCCGAGCACCGGGCCAGGCTCGGCGACCCAGAGCACGGCGCTCGGGTGGTGGTGCAGGCCCTCGACGGTGCGCCGGTCCTGGTCGATGAGCACGTCCTCGAAGCCCTTGGCGGTGCCGCTGTGCTGGCTCGCGAGGCCGGCGCAGCGGGCGAGGCGGATCACCGGCAGGCCCAGCTCGTCGGCCTGGGCGTACCAGTCGTCGGGCGCGAACTCCCCGTGGAATTCCAGCGCGTTGACCCCCCACTCCAGCACCTCGCCGGCCTCTTGCAGCAGGGTGCGCGGGGTCGGGAAGAAGTTGGCGCGCACCGCGTGCACGCGCAGCTCTTCGTCTTCGATGGCCATGGTCAGGGGCTTGATGCTGACCCGGCGCACGCCGGTGCGGTCGGCCCGGTGGTCGAGCACCTTGCCGGCGGCGTCGATGAGCGTGGCCTCGAAGTGCACGAGGTGGGGCGCGCTCGGCGTCCAGCGCGGGCCGTCCCAGTCGACCGGCGCGCCGACCGCCTTGCCGTCGGCGCCGACCGCGGCCTCGCCGAGCGCCTGCACGAGCTCGCCGTCGAGCCGGGCCGAGAAGCGGACGATGGCGCTGGCGGGGGCGTTCTCGGTCCAGGCCATCGGGGTGACCGCGCCGTCTTGCTCGGCGACCAGGGCTGAGGTGCGGACCTGCTCGACCGGGTGCAGCTCGAGGCGGGGCGGGCGGGCGAGCCAGGGCCGGTCGAGCGGCACGGTCTGGCGGAAGGTGCTGAGGCCGCCGCCGGTCACCCGCGGGTTGAAGGACTCGACCGGCGGGCGGGCCCGGATCTGGATGGTGGCCTCGCCGTCGGCCAGGGCGTCGCCCAGCGGCACGCGCAGGGTGGGCGCGCCGCCGTGGACCACCGGCAGCTCTTCGCCGTCGACGATGACCTTGGCGTGGAACCACAGCCCGTCGAGCACCAGATCGGCCGCGGCGGCCCGGCGCGCCGCGGGCAGCTTCACGGTGGCGGTGACCGACAGCTCGGCCTCGGGCAGGGGCGGGCTCATCCACGGGCTGCGGTCAAAAGCCCCGTCGAGCGAGATCACCGCCCGCTGGCCCTCGCTGGGGATCGGCGCCGATGGGCAGCCGGGCAGCGGGAGCAGGAGGAGGCTCAGGGCGAGGGCCCGCGGCAGGGGCGGAGGGGTCGGCATCGGCGGCCTCGGGCGGGGGCGGGCGGAGGCGGCTCAGGCCGCGGGCTCATCAGACGGAGCGGGGCGGGCGGCGCGCGGAGGGGCCGCGCCGTCGAGGATGAGGGTGCCGAAGACCCGATCCCACAGGGTGAGCGAGCTGGCGTAGTTGCCCTTGGTGGGCTTGGCGTGGTGCAGGTCGTGGTGCTTCATGCCCGCCCACAGCGGCAGCCAGCGGGTCAGCGGCGAGCGCAGGCCCGAGTGGATGTCGAGCTCGTGCAGGGTGCGCCAGGCCTGCCAGCCGACCAGGACGTAGGCGCTCATCTCGCCGGCGATGGCCAGGGTGGCCACAATGACGATCGTCGGGCCCAAGGCGCCGGCCATCCACTCGAGCGGGTGGGCGTAGATGTACTCGATGGGCACCGGGGCGAAGGCCTCGTGGTGCAGCTTGTGGATGCGCCGGTAGAGGTCCTTGTGCACGTGCAGCAGGCGGTGCGAGAAGTAGAACCAGAGGTCGTCGGCCAGCACCAGCACCAGCAGCTGCAGCAGCCCGAGCCACAGCGGCGGCGCCTGCATCGGAAAGAGCCCGCCGAAGGCCCACAGCGCCGGGATGGCCACGCCGTAGAGCAGCCCGAGGTTGAGCCCGATCAGCGGCAGGCGGCCGGCGAGGGTGCCCCGCTTGCGCGGCGTCGTCTGGTCGCCCCAGCCCGCCGGGATGCCGTGCTTGTCGATGTAAAGCGACAGCAGCAGCGCCGGCCCGTTGAGGGCCACGGCGGTCAGCGCGAGCAGGGCGGCGGCGTTCACGCGGGCACCTCTCCTTCTCTGGTGGCGAAGACATTGATCAGGCGGGTCTTCTCGAAGCCCGCCTCTTTCTCGGCGACCAGCTTGGTGAAGCCGTGCTGGCGGAGCAGGGCGCAGACGGTGTCGAAGCGGCCGTCGCGGTCGTGCACCTCGACCACCACCCGGCGCACCCGCGGCCAGTGCTCGGCCCGCAGGCCCTGCAGCGCCGCCAGCTCGGCGCCCTCGCAGTCTACCTTGAGCAGGTCCACGTGCTCAATCTGGTGCTCGTCGATGACCTCGGACAGGGTCACGAGCTGGGCGACCACCTCTTTGCTGCCCCCGCGCAGGTGGCGGGCGACAAAGCCGGCCAAGAAGCGGGGCATCAGGCGGGCGTACCAGATGGCCTCGCCGGCCGCGGCGGTCTGGCCGATGACCGCCTCTTTGAACTCATCGGGCTGCTCGTCCCAGGCGCCCGGGTCGCTGGTCGAGAGCGCCGGGCTGCGGGGGAAGTAGGTGAAGCGGGCCTCGCCCCGCGCGGTGCTGGCGCCGACGTTGAGCGGGATGAGCCGGCCCGGCCCGTGCTGCGCGGCGTTGGCCTGCAGCACGGCGAAGATGTCGGGCACCGGCTCAAACGCGTAGACCTTGACGTCGGGGAAGGCCCGCACCGCCCGCACGCCGAAGAGCCCGATGTTCGCGCCCACGTCGAGGACGACGTCGCCGGCGCGCACCTCGACGCCGTGCTGCAGGTAGCCCCGCACGTGGTGGTCGAGCACGAGCGCCTCGGGGCGCTGGATGCACCACACCTCGAGGCCGTCAGACAAGGTCGCGCGCTGCATCAAGCTGCTCCACTGCGAGATCACCGGGCCGCTCTGGCCCAGGCGCCGGCCCGGCCGCCGGCGGGGGGCAGCCTACGGGCGGGGAGCCGGCGGCGCAAGGGAGGGCGGAGGGGACCGCCCGTCCGCGCGCCCGGCCGACCGGAGGGCGGCGCGCAGCGCCGGTCGCGCAGCGACGCCGCCCGCGCGGCCGCGGACCTTGGCCGCGGCCGGCGCCCGCGGGCGGCCCCGCAGGGGGGCCTTGGGCGCCCAGCTGCGCGCTCAGGCCGGCCGGGTGCGCAGGTGCTCGCGCAAGAGCAGGGTGGCCTCGCGCAGGTCGGACCACATGGCGGCCAGCAGCAGCTCGCGCAGGGCCTCGCTTGTGGGATCAGCGCCATGTAGGGCGCTCTCGAGGGTGGCTTGCGGCAGCGCGCGCAGGGCGCAGGGCTGGGCGGCCCGCGCCGAGCCGCCGCGGGCGCCGCCGTCGATGGCCGAGGGCAGGCCGAGCAGGGCCGGCGCCCGCAGGCTGTGGTGCACCGCCGGGCCGGTGGGCTCGGCCCGCAGCTCGAGCGTGATCTGGCCCTCTTCGAGCAGCTCGACCGCCGGGGCCCGCTGCCCCGCCGCCCAGAGCGCGTCGCCCGCGGCCCGCTGGACCGGCGGCGAGGTGAAGGCGGCCTCGAGCAGGGGCACCCGGTCGGGCGCGACCCCCAGCCGCGCGCAGAGGGCGGCCAGCGCGCTCATGACCACCGCCCGAGCAGCTCGCCCATGCGCTGCCAGAGCCCCTGGCCCTCGGCCGCCGCTGGCGCCGCCGGCCCCACGACGTTGCGCCGCAGGGCGTGCTCGGTGGTGCGCAGCCGCCGCGCCGAGACGCCGATCATGTGCCGCTGCAGCGCGGCGAGCAGGGCCGTGCCCCGCAGCGCGAGGAGCGTGGGCGGGCCGATGGGCAGGGCGAGGCTGTCCTCCCAGGCGCGCAGGGTGGCGGTGCGCGGCGCGCCCGGCCGAAACAGCGCCGCCTCGCCGACCAGCTCGCCGGGAAAGACGTCGCTGACCGGCTGCTCGCGCCCGCCCTCTTCGGCCCAGGCCTTCATGCGGCCGCTGAGCAGCAGCTGGGCGGCGTCGGCCGGGGCCCCCTGGCGAAAGACCACCTCGCCCTTCACCCACGTGCGGGGCGGGCAGCGCGCCAGCAGCCCCTCGAGCTCGTGCGCGGGCACCTCGGCGAAGAGCGGCAGGCGGCGGGCGAGGCTGAGGGCGGTCATGGCGCGGCGTCTCCGGCGGAGGGTTGCCCAGGGGCAGCCGCTGCTATCCGCGGCGCGCGCCGGGCAGGCGTGCGCAGACCCGAGGCGGGGTCCGGCCCGCGGCGAGGGTGAGCCCATCGGCGGCTGAGCCGGTGCGGGCGCCCGGCCCCGCTCACTCGGCCGCGTTCACCCGCAGGGCGTGGCTGCCGAACGAGACGCCGCCGTCGCCGTTGACGGCGATGAACCACAGGTTCACGAGGTCTTGGGCCTTGTCAGGGGCATAGTAGGGCACCTTGGGCACCTCGTCGGGGTCGGCGAGGCCGGCGTTGGCGTCGCGAAAGCCGCCGACGTCGGTGTAGAGCCAGACGGCGGCGTCCTCGTCGCGGGGGCCCTCCATCGAGAACAAGATGCCCAGCTCGTCGCCGGCGGTCAGCTCGGCGGGCAGCGGCGCTCCGCCCTCGGTGGTCACCGAGAAGGTCGGGTTGTCGACCCGCGCGCCCGGGGCGCGGGTCGAGACGGTCAGCCGGCGCAGGGCCAGCGAGACCCCGTCCATCGGCAGCTTCGTCATCATCTCGGCGGGGTCGGCGAGCAGGGTGGCGAGCTGCGCGGCCTCGGGGCTGCCCGCCGCGGGCTCGGCGAGGGCGAGCTCGAGCGCCGCGCAGCGGCCGGGCAGGCAGGCCAGCGTGTAGTGGAAGATCAGCGGCAGCGGCTCTTCATCGACGAGCTCGGCGAAGGCGGTGGGCACCTGCAGACTGCTGAAGAACCAGGGGTCTTCGGGGCTGGCCTCGGCGCGCAGGCCATCCCAGGCGCCGCCGGTGAGGGCCGCGGACTCGAGGCAGCCCTCGCCGGTGGTCGTGCACACCCAGCTCATCACGTCGTAGCCGTCGCTCTTGGGGTCGACGACAAAGGCGTCAAAGTCGACCCGCTCGCCGGGCTGAGCCTCGGGCGTGTCCGACAGGGTGGCGAGCACGCGCAGCTCGTCGACCAGGGTCTCTTCGTTGGGGCCGGAGTTGCAGGCGCCCAGCCCGGCGGCGAGCGTGAGGGCGGGGCACAGGCGGAGGGTGGGCGTCATCACCAGGTCCCCTTGAAGCCGAAGACCGGCAGCGGAGGGTTGGACAGCACCGGATCGAGCGCGCCGTAGTCGTAGGTCCACCCGATCACCTCAATGTTTTGGGAGAAGGTGGCGTTCTGGATGTCGAGGTAGGTCTCGAGCTTCCACTTCTCGAAGGTGTAGGTCTTGTCGATGCGCAGGTCGACGCTGGTGAACGCGGGGATGCGCTCGCTGGAGCGCTCGCCGTAGACCGGCTGGAAGCTGCGGCTCTCCATGTCGTAGACCCGATTGACCACCGGGGTGTAGGGGTTGCCCGAGCTGTGCCGCACCCGGCCGCCGATGCGCCAGTTGCGGCGCAGCTTCTGGCTCCACAGGGCGTTGACGATGAGCGGCTGGTCGGACGCGAAGAGCTCGGTGGGCTCGTCGGGCCGATCTTGGCGCTGGCTGTGGCTGCCGGTCACCGAGAGCAGGCCGACCGAGCTCGGCCCGGTGTACCGCACCAGGCCCTCAACGCCGCAGACGAGGCCCACGCCGTCATTGGCGTAGGGGTCGGTGTCGAAAGGGCCGACCGGCGGCGGGCCGGTGAAGAAGCGCAGGCGGTCTTCGCGGCCGACGATCAAGGACGACAGCTCGTTGTAAAAGCCGGTGACCTCGACGTTCACCCGGCCCCCCAGCGGCTGGGCGAAGCCGAAGCTGGTCTGGATGGACGAGGGGAAGGTGAGCTGGTCGTTGCCGTCGCTCGCGGGCGCGACTTGGCGCAGCGTGGGGGTGCCCGAGTAGCGGCCCGCCGCGGCCTTGAGCACCGTGCTCGACCCCAGCACGTAGCGGGCGTTGAGCCGCGGATCGATGCTCCACCCCGTATAGCCGGTGTCGTAGATCAGACCGTCGGTGCGCAGACCCGGGGTGAGCTGCAGGCGGCCGACGCGCCAGGTCAGCTCGCCGTACAGCGCCGGGGCGAGCTGCAGGGCCTCGGCGGCCTCGGGCGCGTTCAGCCGCGCCTCGTCGAAGGAGAACGAGTCTTTGCCGGCCAGCAGGTCGACGCCCACCCGTCCGCCCAGCGGGCGCTCGGGGCTCAGCCCGCGGCTCAGCTCGTCGCGCACGCTCACCAGCAGGCGCTCTTCGCGGCCGCTCGAGATGTCGCCGGCCTGGAACTCGCGCAGCTCGGGGCCGAAGGCCACCGTGCTCTCGTGCTGCCAGCCGTCGCCGGGCCGGCCCAAGCGCCGGACCCGCCCGCGGGTGAAGCTGTCGGCGAAGCTGACCAGCACGTCATCTTCGTCGGCGCCGAGGAAGCGGAACTCGTCGTCGGACAGGAACAGCAGCACGTCGTAGAACGCGTTGTCTTTGCCCTCGTGGAGGACCTGCACCTGGGCGTCGTAATAGCGCGGCGCCTGCACGGTCAGGTCGCCCTCGGACAGCAGCGGGCTCAGCACGGTGTCGATGTAGGACCGGCGGCCCGAGGCCGAGATCGCGGTGCGGTCGTTGACCCGCTGCTGCACAAAGAAGGTCGACTGGTAGAGGTCGACGCTGACCGCGCCGTTGCTGCGCTCGGGCAGGCGGGCCTTGGTCTCGATGTCGACCGCGCCGCCGATCATGCGGCCGTAGCGCACGCTGAACGAGCCGGGCAGGTAGCGGACCTCTTCGATGAGGTCGTTGTTGAGCACCGCGGTCAGGCCGGCGAAGTGGAAGACCAGCGGGATCGGCGAGCCGTCGAGGAAGAAGCGGCTGTCTTCCGGGGCGGTGCCGCGGATGATGAGCTGGCCGGTGCCCAGCGGAGAGCGGGCGATGCCCGGCAGGTTCTGCACCGCCTTGACCACGTCGCCGCCGCTGCCCGGCAGGTACTTGATCTCTTCGGCGGTCAGCCTGCGCTCGACCAGCTCGGCCCCGGCGCCGCGGGTGTCGACCACCTCGATGGTCTCGGCGGCGGTCACCGCCACCCGCCGGTCGTCGCGCACGAGGTAGAGGTCGACCCCGACCACCACCCCCGGCTTGGTCGTGACCGCCTGGGTGCGCGGCTCGTAGGGCTCGGTCTTGACCTCGAGCTGCCAGGGGCCCGGGGCCAGGCCCACAAAGCTGTACCGACCCTGCGCGTCGGTCTCGGCGAAGGCCCGGCGGCCGTCGGGGCCCAGCGCCTCGATCACCACGCCGGCCAAGATCTGGCGGGTGCCGCCCTCGCGCAGGGTGCCCTCGATGACCTTGACCGGCAGGGCCTCGCGCGAGAAGCGCATGTTGAAGCGGATCACCGCGGGGGCGGGCTTGCCCTGGGCGTCGAGGGCCGGCGAGAAGCGCAGCGCGCGGGCCGCCAAGGTGGCCGCCTCGTCAAAGCCACCGCCGACCGGCTCGACCACCGAGAC
>JBJONS010000673.1:0-5422 GCA_046051725.1 Pseudomonadota bacterium
CGCCGGCCGCGAGGCGGATCTGGAGCTGGACCAGATCGACGCCGGTGACCTGCTCGGTGACCGGGTGCTCGACCTGGATGCGCGGGTTGACCTCGAGGAAGAAGTACTCGTCGCCTTGCACGAGGAACTCGCAGGTGCCCACGGTCGTGTACTGGGTGGCCTCGACGAGGCGCACCGCCGCCGCGCGGATGGCGTCGCGCAGGTGCGGCGCGAGGTTGGCCGCCGGGGCCTCTTCGATCACCTTCTGGTGGCGCCGCTGCAGGCTGCAGTCGCGCTCGCCGAGGTGGATGCCGTGCCCGAAGCGGTCGCCCGCGACCTGGATCTCGATGTGGCGTGGGCTCGGCAAGAAGCGCTCGATGAAGACCGCGCCGTCGGCGAAGGCCGCCTCGGCCTCGGCGGTGGTCAGCGAGAAGACCCGCCGCAGCGTCGCCTCGTCCTCCGCGATGCGCATGCCCTTGCCGCCGCCGCCAAAGGCCGCCTTGAGCAGCACCGGGTAGCCGACCGTCGCGGCGACCGCGCAGGCCTCGTCCACGTCAGCCACCGCGCCGCCGCTGCCGGGCAGCAGGGGCACGCCGGCCTCGCGGGCGGCGGCCTTGGCCGAGAGCTTGTCGCCGAAGGTGCCGAGCAGCTCGGGCGAGGGGCCGACGAAGGTCATGCCGTGCGCGCGCACCGCCTTGGCGAAGGCGATGTTCTCGGCGAGAAAGCCGTAGCCGGGGTGCACCGCGTCAGCGCCGGTGATGTCGGCCGCGCTGATCACGTTGGGGATGTGCAGGTAGCTGTCGCGCGCCTGGGCCGGCCCGACGCAGACCGCCTCGTCGGCGAAGCGCACGTGCAGCGCGTTGCGATCGGCCTCGGAGTACACGGCGACCGTGCGGATGCCCAGCTCGCGGCAGGCGCGGATCACGCGCAGCGCGATCTCTCCGCGGTTGGCGATGAGCATCTTCTGAAAGGGAGGCTTCATGGTTGGCTCTCACCAAGGAACGGCGGAGGGAGCTGATGCACCCCAGCGGGGCGGTCCAGCGGTCGGGCCGCCGGCCGCGGCGCGGGGCGACCGCCGCTGGCGCCGGCCAGCGAGCCGCCGGGGCGCGCGACCGGACCGGGCGCAGGCAAGCGCGCGGCGCGGCTCAGTCAGCGCGGACGCGGAACAGCGCTTGGCCGAACTGCACCGGGTGGCCGTTGTCGACCAAGATCTCTTCAATGACGCCAGCGACGTCACTCTCGAGCTCGTTCATCAGCTTCATCGCCTCGATGATGCACAGCGGCTGCCCGACGCTCACCCGGTCGCCGACCGAGGCGAAGGGGGGGTTGCCCGGCTTGGCGGCCCGGTAGAAGGTGCCCACCATCGGCGACTTCACCATGCGCCCTGGGGCAGCGGCGGCGGGGGCCGGGGCGGCGACCGCCGCCGGCGCGGCGCTGACCGCCGGTGCGGCCACCACGGTGGGGGCCACGCCGCTCGCGTGAAAGCGCACCGCGAGCTTGGTGTCGGCGTTCTCGTACTCGATCTCGCCGACGCGGTGCTTGCGCATGAGGCGGATGAGGTCTTCAATCTGCTGCAGGTCCATCAGGTCCCTCGGGTCCTTTGGGCGCGCGCCGCCCACTGAGGGCGGCCCGTGCGGCGGAGCGAAGCGCCTATCCAGGCGCAGGCCCTGCGTCGCCCGCGCGCCGGCGCAGGTGCGAGATCAGCCCCCGCAGGCCCATCCCATAGCTGTCGGCCCCGAACCCGAGCACCACGCCGGCCGCCACGTCGCGCAGCAGGCTCGTGTGCCGGAAGGGCTCTCGGGCGTAGATGTTGCTGAGGTGGACCTCGACGAAGGGCAGACCGACGGCGAGCAGCGCGTCGCGCAGGCTCACCGAGCTGTGGGTGAGCCCGCCGGGGTTGATGAGCACGCCCGCCACCCGGCCCTGCGCGCCGTGCAGCGCGTCGATCAGGGCGCCCTCGTGGTTGCTCTGCAGACACTCGACCGCAGCCCCCAGCTCTGCGGCCAGGATGTGCAGCGCTGCGTTGATCTCGTCGAGGGTCTGCGCGCCGTAGACCTGGGGCTCGCGCCGGCCGAGCAGGTTGAGGTTCGGCCCATGCAGGACGAGGATCTTCACCGCGGGGCCGCCTCGAGGGCGGCGAGCAAGCGCCGCAGGGCGGGGACGGCGGCGGGCGCCGGGGACGGCCGCGCGGGAGGGGGCCGCGACACGGCGTCTACCCGCAGGTTGCGGGGCCGGAGCGCCGAGGTCTCGCCGCCGCCCAGCGCGCCCCGCCACTCGGCCCACAGGCGCGCGCCGGCCTCGCGGCTGCCCGCGCGCAGCACCCGGCGGACCACCGGCTCGGTGAGGAAGGGGTCGCCGAGGTCGTCGACCGAGGCGCCCGGCAGGGTGTAGAGCGACTCGAGCGGCTCGAGCGCGCCGAGCTCGGTGAGGCCGGCCTCTTCTTCTTCGATGACCGCGAGCAGGCGCTCGCGCAGGGCCGGGGTGGCGCCGGCCAGCTCGGCCGCGGCGAGCACGGCCCGCGCCTCGGCGGTGCGGCCGTCGCAGGAGAGCAGCTCGACGTAGAGCTCGATGAGCGCGAGGTTCCCGCGGTCTCGCGGGTAGAGCTCGTCGAGCAGGCTCAGCGCGTCCTTGCCGCGGCCCGCGTCAGAGAAGACCCGCGCCCGCACCAGCAGCGCGGTCTTGTGCGCCGGGTGGATCGCGAACCCCTGGTCGAGGACGCGGAGCGCCTCGTCGAGCGCGCCGGCGCGGCGCAGCGCGTCGGCCAGGGGCACAAAACGCAGCGACCGGGGATCGGACCGCAGCTCGCGGCGGTGCCGGGCGATCTCCTCGGTCAGCGCGTCCACTCAGCCCTCCGCGGAGTTGATGGTCAGGCTGACGCTGTGCACGCGGATGGTGAAGAAGACGCTCTGGTCGCCCTGCTCGCCGACCGTGCCGTCGTCGTTGAGGGTGTAGGGCATCTGGTCAATGAACATGAAGAAGCGGGCGATGCCCATGCCGTCGGTCGGCAGCACCGCGTAGTTGGGCTGGTAGCCGCCGGCGTCAGCGTACTCGTCGGAGAACTGGTAGAACTCGCCGCGCTCTTCGTCGTAGTACCAGGCGCACCACTCGTTCTCAGAGGCGTCGCGCACGCCATCTTCGGTGTAGCAGTCCTCTTTCTGGGCCGCCTCGACGTCTTCGGGGGCCTCGGGGAAGTCGACGAACTTCACGGCCGACTGCGGCATCACGAAGATGCCGGCCGACGGGCCCTGGACCTCGATCTGGGTGTTCTCGAGCGGCCGGCCTTCGGGGCTGAGCACCTGGGCGTCGACCATGAAGTAGGCGCCGACGTTGTCCTCTTGCACGAAGACCGGCGATGCCGCGATGTCGAGCGTCGAGGGGTTCACCGCCACAGTCGAGCCCACCGGGGCGTAGAGCGGCTCCTTCATGCAGCCGACGCCGAGGGCGGCGATGGCGAGCCCAGGGGCGATGTGGGATGGGCGCATGGGACCTCCTAAGGAGCGACGCGCGGGGCGTTGGATGGAGAAACCGGTGAGGGAGCGGCGGGCGCGGGCAGACCGGCGACGGAGCGCGCGGCGACCGCGGCGAGGGACACCACCGCCGCCTCGTCGAGGGAGGCACGCGTGGGACGCCCCTCCCGGCCGATGAGCGGGAGCTGAAGCGTAGCACGGCCGCGCTTCTTGTCGTGGGCCATGTACTGAAACAACGTCTGGGGGTCAATTGTGGGCGTGGGCAGGTCAAGGCCCAGCGCGGCGCAGCGCAGCGCGAGCGCCGCGGGCAGCCCAGCCGGGCCGAGCCCCGCCTCGGCGGCCCAGGCGGCCTCGGCCTGCAGCCCGAGCGCGACGCAGAGCCCGTGCGGCAGCGCTCCGCCGAGCGCCGCCTCGACCGCGTGCCCGACGGTGTGGCCGAGGTTGAGCAGCGCCCGCTCACCCTGCTCATGCTCGTCGCGCGCGACCACGCCGGCCTTGAACCGGATCTGGGCGGCGATCAAGTCGATCCACGCCGCCCTGCCATCCGCCCGCAGCGCCGGCGCCGCCGCGTCGAGGGCCGCCAGCGCCGCCTCGCCCTCGAGCAGCGCGTGCTTGAGCACCTCGCCGAGGCCGCTCGCGCGGTGCGCGGCGGGCAGCGTCCCCAGACAGGCCACCGGCGCGACGACCAGGGCCGGCTGGTGAAAGGCGCCGACGAGGTTCTTGCCCCGCCGGGTGTTGAGCCCGACCTTGCCGCCGACGCTGCTGTCGACCATCGCGAGCAGGCTGGTCGGCACCTGCACCAGGGGCACGCCGCGGAGCGCGGTGGCCGCGCAGAAGCCGATGAGGTCGCCGGTGACGCCGCCGCCGAGCGCCACCAGGGGGGCGCCCCGCCGCAGGCCCCGCGCGAGGAGCTCGTCGAGGATGCCCTCCCAGACGGTGACCTGCTTCGCGCCCTCTCCGTCGGGGTGCTCGACGACGACCGGCTCGAGGCCCGCCGCGCGCAGCGAGGCGCAGGCCGCGGCGCCCCAGGGCCCGAGCACCGGCGCCGGGCCGCAGACAAAGACCCGGTCGGCCACCGGCAGGCGCGCGCGCAGCAGCGGGCCGAGCGGCGAGAGGTCAGCGACCACGTGGGCCGCGTAGCTGCGGGGGCCCAGCTGCACGTCGATCACGACGCCTGGGTCGGTGGTCATGCCCGCGCCTCGACCGCCGCGATCAGGCGGGCCAAGCCGCGCGCCGGGTCGGTGCCGCCGAGCGCGACCGGGGTCCCGAGGCCCTCGGCCAGCGCCGCGCGGGCCACGAACAGCGCCGCGGCCCCTGGGGCCAGCGGCCGGCGGGGGTCGGCGGCGAGGGCCGGGCCGAGCTCGGCCCAGGGCCGCTGCAGCACGTAGACATCGAGATCAACGAGCAGCGAGGCGTTCTCGGGCTGGTGGGCCGTCCCTCCGCCCAGGGCGAGCACAAAGGCCGGCCGGCGGACGACCGCCTCCAGCGCCGCGCGCTCGCGCCGGCGGAACCCCGCCTCTCCTTCTTGGGCGAAGAGGGCGGACACGCTGCAGCCGGCGTCGGCCTCGACCTCTTCGTCGAGATCGACGAAGGGGAGGCAGAGGTGCGCGGCGAGACCCCGCCCGAGCGTGGTCTTGCCGACGCCCATGAACCCAGCCAGGGCGATCCGCCGCACCGCGCTCAGCGCCGGGAGGAGGAGCTCTGGGGCCGGGTCACGATGTGCGGCGTGACGAAGACCAGCAGCTCGTTGCGCGACATGTTGTCGGTCGCGTTCTTGAACAGGTAGCCGAGCAGCGGCAGCTTCGAGAAGCCCGGCGTGCGGTTCTGGCTGTAGGTCTGCTCGGTCGAGAACACGCCGCCCATGACCGTGGTGTCGCCATCGGCCACCAGGAGCTCGGTCTCAATCTCTTTGATCTGAATCGCGGGCTGCCCCTGAACCAATCGCGAGAAGTCGGCGCGGTTGTTCTCGATGCGCA
>JBJONS010000674.1:0-4801 GCA_046051725.1 Pseudomonadota bacterium
GCCCGGCGCCCCCCGGGCTCAGCGCGCCGCGAGGGCGTGGGTCTGCTCGCCGCCGATCCCGTGGAGCTGGGCGAGGCTCGCGCTCATGCTGCTCGAGGTGCGGCTGAGGTCGGACGAGACCCCCTTCATGCGGTGCATGCCGTCCGCGGTCGCCCGCACCGCCTTGTCGATGTTGGTCATCGCCTCGGCCACCTGGTTCACGCCCATGCCCTGCTGACGGGACGCGTTGGCGATGAGGCGGCTCGCGTCGACCGACTGGGCGATGACGCCGCCGAGCGTCTCCATGATCTCGCCGCTCTGCTCGGCGAGGCGCTGACCCTGATCCACCTTGGCGATCCCGTCCTCGGTCGCCACCACCGCCGCGCCGGTCGCCTCGCGGATGTCGCTGAGCAGCTGCCGCACCTGGCGGGTGGCCTGCTTGGACTGCTCGGCGAGGGTCCGCATCTCGTAGGCCACCACGCTGAAGCTGCGCCCCGACTCGCCTGCCCGCGCGGCCTCGATGCTGGCGTTGAGCGCCAGCAGCTTGCTCTGCTCGGCGATCTCATTGACCGTGGCGATGATGTCGCCGATCTGCTGGGTGTGGTCTGACAGGGCCAAGATGCGCTCTTGGATCACCTCGACCCGCTCGCGCACCGCGTGCATGCCCTGCAGGCTGCTGCTCACCACCTCGGCCCCGCGGGCCGAGGCCTCCACCGAGCGCTCTGCGGCCAGCAGCAGCGCGCTGGACTGCTCGAGCGCCTGCTGCGAGGTCTGGCGCAGCTCGCTCAGCGTCGAGGTCACCTCGGCCACCGCGCTGGCCTGCTCGGTGCTCGCCTCGGTCTGCTGCTCGATGGCGGCGTGGATGGCCTGGGTGCTGGACTGCAGCTCGCCGTCGGTGGTCCGCAGGGTCGCGCCGAGGGCCAGCAGCAGGTCGACCTGGGCCTGCCGCGAGTCGACGACCTGGGCGACCTTGATGACCTTGACCACCCGACCCAGCCGATCGCTGACCGGCGTGTAGCTGGCCTGCAAGAAGACCTCGGCCCCACCCTTGGCGAGCCGTCGAAACTCGCCCGCGAACGGCTCGCCGGCGGCGAGGCGCTGCCAGAACAGCGCGTAGGTCGACGTGCGCACCTCGGCGGGGTCCATGAACAGGCGGTGGTGGTGGCCGATGAGCTCGTCGAGGCGGTAGCCCATCGCGTTGCAGAAGGGCCCGTTGGCCGTGATGATCTGCCCGTCGGGCGAGAACTCGATGACCGCGTTGCTCTCGTTGATCGCGCGCACCTTGCCCTCGAGATCGATGAGCTGCTGCTCGATCTCGGTCACGTCGGTCACGACCTTGGCGACCAGCCGCACCGCGCCCCGCTCGTCGCGCACCGGCACATAGCTGCCCTGCAGCCACACCTCGCGGCCCCCTTGGGCCACCCGCAGGACCCGGCCGGTCACCGCCTCGCCTGCGGCGAGCCGCGCCCAGTGCTCACGGTAGGTCGGCTGCTCGGCGTGCCCGGGCGGCATGAACAGGCGGTGGTGGCGGCCGACCAGCACGTGGCGGCTGTAGCCCATCACCGTGCAGAAGCCGGGGTTCACCTCGATGATCGTGCCGTCGAGCTGAAACACGATCAGGGCCTGCGCGGCGCTGATCGCCTGCAGCAGCGGCCAAGACCAGCCTTCGAGGCTGAACGGGGCGGCCCCATCCACATGGGGGCTCGGGGCAACGGACGTCGGGCTCGTCGTGGGGAGCATCTGCACACCTCCTGCGCTGGGTGAACCCCGTATCGTCTGGCCGGCGCGAACCTGTTGGCCTCGTACATGAAAAAACGTCGGTCCATCCTGCCATTTCGTGTGTTCATACTCAGACCGAACCAGATACACTGGATGTACACATCCGAACCGTCGGTTCTACGCCATCATCGAGCGCGTCGTCTCCCCGAGAGTGACGATCCGCCCCAGAGTGGGACAGCCGGCGCCGGGATCGGCGCGCCGCGCCGCGCGCTGCGGCGGGGCCCCCGCTCCGGCCGCGCCGGACCCCAGGACAACGACGTAGATGGAGCTCAGGCTGGGGATGTCCCAACACGGGACACCCACTGGTGTCGTGCACCAGATACACTGCATTCATGAGTATTCCCACTGTCCTCCATGCCCGCCCCGGTGAGTGGGAGCGCCTGCTGAACGGCGGCGCTGACCATCCCCCGGCCCACCCCGCCCTCCGCGCGGCGTGGGAGCGCCTGCGCTCCCGCGCGCTCAGCCTCGACTGCCTGCCCGAGGTCAACGGCGCCGAGCTGGGCCGCCGGGCCGCCCACATGCGGCCGGCCCTCGACCTGCTCGACTCGCTGGTCGACACCCTGGGCGACCAGCTGCCGCTCGACCTCCACCGGGCGGTCTTCACCGACAGCGACGGCGTCATCTTGTGGGCCTGCGGCGGCACCTGCGCCCAAGAGGCCCCGGTCCTCGAGCTGCTCAAGGTCGGCGTCAGCTGCGAAGAGGCGCTGGTCGGCACCAACGCCATGGGCACCTGCGCCGCGCTGCGCAAGACGGTGGTCGTTGAGGGTGACGCCCATGTGCTCCGCCCGTTCCGGGTGATCACCTGCTGCGCCGCCCCGGTCTTTGGGCCCGCCGGCAACCTGCACGGGGTGGTCAACGTCTCGGGCCCGGTCGGCATGGACACCACCGCCGCCCTGGCCTTCGCCGAGAACCTCGCCCAGCTCATCGGCGACAACCTCGTGCGCCGCGGCCCCGACCGCGTGCTCGAGGCCCACCGCGAGATGGCCGAGGCCCTCGTCGACCGCTGCGCCGACACCGCGCTGCTCTTTGATGCGTCGGGCGGCCTCATCCGCGCCAACCCGGCGGCGACCGCGATGCTCCAGGCCTTGGCCGCCCTCCCCGACCTGCCGCTGCACGAGCTCGGGGTCGAGGCCTTCCACGCCCTCAACGGGCAGGCCCAGACCCAGGGCCGCGCCACCGATTCGCCGACCGCGGTCTGGCCGCGGATCGCCGCCGCCGCCGCCGCGGGCGAGCGCCAGGTCCTGGTCTTCGGCCAGCCGGTGCTCGTGTACCCCCTCTGCGACACCCGGGGCGAGCTGGCCTATGCGCTGGTCATCATCCCCCGCCAGACCTTCGCAGAGGCGCCCGACGGGGCCGCCGCGCACGAGCTCGACCCGATGGTCGAGGCCGCCCGCGAGGCCGCCCTGCGCGCCGCCCCGGGCGGCATGCCCCTGCTCATCCTCGGCGAGCCCGGCACCGGGCGGCGCCGCCTCGCCCGCGAGGTGCACACCCTCAGCGGCCGCGCGGTCCTGCACCTCGTCGACTGCCACGGCGCGCCCTGGCGCGAGCTCGAGCAGCGCCTCTTCGGCGGCGGGCGCCGGGGCCAGAGCGGACTGCTGCGGATGAGCGCGCCCGACACCCTCCTGCTGCACGGGGTCGACGAGCTGCCCGCCCCCCTGCAGGCGCGGCTGCACCGCTGGCTGACCGAGAGCCGGGTGCTGGTGGCCGGGGGCCGGGCGCCCCGCCTCGTCTGCACCGCCCTGCCCACCCTCAAAGAGCGGGTCGAGGCGGGCACCTTCCGCACCGACCTCTACGCGGCGCTGAGCCCGCGGGCGATGCACCTGCCCCCGCTGGCCCAGCGCCACGACAAGGCCGCCTTGATGCGCGCCCTGCTGCACGAGCTCGAGCCCATCAGCGGGCAGGCGCCCTTCACGCTCGACACCGAGCTGCAGTCCGCCCTCGAGGTGCGGGCCTGGCCGGGCAACGTCGCCGAGCTGCGGTCCACCTTGGCCGCGGCGGCGCGCCTCGCCGGCAGCGGGCTGCTCGGCCTGCGCCACCTCGCCCCGCCCCGCCCGGCCGCCGCCGCCGCCGCCGCGCCCCCGACCGCGCCGGGCCCCGGCCTCGACCTCGACGCCATGACCGAGAAGGCCCTGCGCGACGCCCTGCTCACCTCGGGCGGCAACGTGAGCCACGCGGCCAAGCACCTGGGGATCGCGCGCAGCACGATGTACCGCATGCTCGAGCGCTACGGCCTGCGCTGAAGCGCAGGCGGCTGCCCACCCCGGGGCCAGGGGTGCGCGGGGTGGGCAGCGCCTGCGGAGTCAGCGTTCAGCGGGCTCACCAGCAGACGCCGGTCCACCGCGGGGCGGCGGCGGGCTGCGCCGGGCCTGGGCCGGGCCGGCGGCGCGCCACCGGCGTGAGCTCGATCGTCGGCTCTTCGTCGGGCGCGATCTGGGTGTACTGCTCCATCAGCAGGGCCACCTGTCCCCCGCTGTCGCGCATCGGCGTGCGGGTGACCTGCACCCAGATGGTGCAGCCCGTCGTCGCCCCCGGCCCGATGCGCTCGGTGACGGTGAGGCCGGCGCGCAGCCGCCCGAGCGCCCCGGCGTCGGGCGGGTGCACCGCCCCGCGCGCGCCGCCGACCAGGGCCGCCGGCGGCCGGCCAAGCAGGGCGAGGGTCTGCCCGCTCGCCGCGATGATGGTGCCGTCGAGGCGGACGACCAGCATGGCCTGGGCGCCGTTGAGCACCGCGACCAGGCGCGCGGCCCAGTTCTGCGTCAGCAGCGGACACAGCACCGCCCCGCTCTCGATCTCCTTCATGACCCGACCCCCAGGCAAGGATATCAAACGCGGCCGGGGGCTGATCGACCGTAGGCGTCCGAACATCACCGTTTCTGGTGGCCTGTGATCGGACATCGGCGCCACGGATGCGCGGCGCACGCGCGCCTGCCTGTCCCAGGCCGCTCCACAACAGAGGGTCAGTACACAGTCCACACACAGTTTTCTGAGAAACCCCGCGGCGGTGGTGAGACCGTACACTGTCTGTACAGGCTGGGGCGCCCGG
>JBJONS010000675.1:0-2583 GCA_046051725.1 Pseudomonadota bacterium
CCCGATGGCCGCTACCTCGCGGTGCTCTACGGCGGCGATGACCCCAAGGTCGCCGTGTTCGACACCTGGTCGTGGACCTTCGTCGAGCTGGTCAGCGGCACCGAGGACCCCTGCGGCGACGCCGACCCCAAGTCGCTCACCGCTTGGTCGGTCGACCGCCGCTTCTTCGTGGGCTGCTCCAACGGCACCGTCGGTGACCTGCGCCTGATGGACGGCGTCTACAGCCGCGGCAGCCTCAGCGTGAGCGTCGGCACCGACCCCGTGCTCTACGTGCGGGCCATCGACGCGCAGCTCGTCGCGGTGACCGCGTCTGGCAGCGCGGTCGTGGCGACCCCGTTTTCAGCCAACACCGGCGAGACCTCCACCGCGTGGTCGATCGCCTCGTCCCAGACGCCGGTCTCGGCGGCCGGCGGCGCCGGCGGCCTCGTGCTGCTGATGGGCAACAACCTCGTGTCGGGCTTTAGCGCGAGCGGGGGCACGCTCACCGTGACCACCGCGCCGGCCGGAACCTACGCCGAGGTCTTGGCCACCGGCCCCAACACCTTCCTCATCGCGGCGGGCGAGGCCGGGCTGCTGCGGTACGCCGTCGGCAACACCACCCTGCTCGGGGCCAGCGCGGGCTCTTTTGAGTCGCTCGTCTCGTTGGGCCTGTGGGACGGTGATCTGGTGGTCGCCGACCAGGGCCGCGGCCAGCTCGGCCTGATCCCGCTGGCCGAGGGCGGCGTGCCCGAGGATGGCGTCGACGTCTGGCTCGACATCGAAGAGGACGAGTCGAGCGTGCGCGCGATCAGCGGCGTCGACGGCTACCTCGTGCTTGGCACCAGCGCGGGCGCGGTGCGGGTCAAGTCCGAGCGCCCCTGGGTCGAGGTCGGGACCGCGGCGCCGGCGGCCGGGGTCACGGGGACCGAGGTCGAGCTGAGTTTTGTGGCCGAGGTGGCGGTGGACTGGGAGCTGCGGGTCGGCGGCGACACGCTCGAGGGGGGCGCGCTGCTCGCGTCCGGGTCCGCCGACGCCGGCGAGACCGTCACCAGCAGCTTCGTGCTCGACGACCGCTTCGCCGAGGGCGTGAACCTCGTGCGGGCGCTGGTCACCGACCGTGACGGCTTGGTCGGACGGGGCGGCGCATACGTGCGGAAGGACGACCCGCCGGGTCAGGTCGCGCTCAGCCAAAACAGCGTCAAGGTCGATCATGAGACGCTGCGCTTGGTCTTCGACGCGCTGCCCGACGCCGACATCGCGAGCTACGCCGTCTTCCTCTCGGGTGAAAGCTTCTCCGCAGCGGACTACGCGGGCTGCGAGCCGGGCACCACCACCTCCCCCTGCGGGCCGAGCGCGCGGGTGGACGGGGTGAATGGCGTGCGCCTCGTGCCGGCAGAGAGCTCTCAAGATCGCGTGTCGGTCAGCATCCTCGGCCTGACCAACGGCGAAGAGTACCACATGGCAGTGCGCGCCTATGACGCGAGCGGACAGGAGGGGCCCATGAGCAAGGTGGTCAACGGAGTGCCGGCGGCGGGCAAGGGCCCCGCCGAGCTCTCGGGCGAAGACGGCGGCCTCTGCGGCGCGGGCGCCCCGGCGACGGCGCTCGGCGCGCTCGCGGCCCTCGGCCTCAGCCTCAGCCGCCGTCGGCGGTCGGCGATGGGCGCGGCGGCCGGTCTCGCGCTGCTGGCCGGCGCCCCGGCCGAGGCCTGGGCCCAGGCCCAGAGCAAGGCCGAGACGACCGGCCACATCCAGGTCAGCTACGGCAACGTCGAGCTCGAGGACACCGCGATCACCGGCGTCTACGGCACCTCAGGCAACGGCGTGACCATGCTCGAGTGGGGCCCGCAGCTCATCAAGCAGATCGAGCTCACCGGCGGCGCCGGTTGGTTCCGCGAGAACGGCAAGGGCCTGCTCGATGACGAGACCCGCACCGACGGCAAGATCGTGTTCCGGGCCATCCCGCTGACCTTGAACGCGAAGGTGCGCCTCGACTTCTTCAAGGACCAGATCCTGGTGCCCTTTGGCGCCGCTGGCCTCGACGCCTGGAGCTTCAAGCAAGACCCCTACAAGGGCGACCAGGTGCTGACCGGCTGGAAGTACGGCTGGCACTGGAACGCCGGCGGGCAGCTGCTGCTCGACAAGCTCGACCCGCGCACCGCGAGCCGCTTTCAGGCGGTGAGCGGCGTCGACAACACCTTCCTGGTGGTCGATTTCCGCAAGCAGGACATCGGGGGCGGCGATGAGGGCCTCTACTTCACCGGGCAGTCCCTCAACTTTGGCCTCCAGTTCGACTACTGAGGCTGAGGGCGACGGCAGCGGCGCGCGGCCCCGCCAAGTCCTGCTGGTCGCGTGGCGCGGCGACGCCTTCGTCGGCTGGCAGCGCCAGCCCGCCGGACGCTCGGTGCAGGTCGTGCTCGAGGACGCGCTGCGCACGCTGCACGGCGGGGCCGACACCCACGCGCTGGCCGCCGGGCGCACCGACGCCGGGGTGCACGCCTGGGCGCAGGTCGTGCGGATCGACGCGGCGACTTTGCGGCGGCCCGAGGCCACGCTGCGCGGCCTGCACGCGCTGCTGCCGCCCGATCTGAGCTGCCTTGCGGTCGG
>JBJONS010000676.1:0-6409 GCA_046051725.1 Pseudomonadota bacterium
TGAAGCCGACCACGCCCATGGCCGCCAGCAGGCCCATCGCCGGCGCCCGGTCGACGAGCGCGGGGCGCCAGAGGTCGAGCTCATGCGTGCCGGGCAGCAGGGTCCGGGCCGCCTCGATGAACGCCGGGGCGAGCTCGACCACCACCGGCAGGTTCAGCGCGCCGCGCAGCGCGCCGCCGACGATGAGGCCGCCGATGCAGAGGCCCCAGGCCACGTAGACCGAGCGGGTGAGCTGGCTGAGGCCGAGCGAGAGGCCGAGCCAAGGCAGCCCATAGACCCAGCCCCGCAGGCCCATGCGGGCCAGCCAGACGGCGGTCTCGACCGGCGGCATGCCCGTGGTGCGGATCATGCCGACCACCCACACGCCGAGCGCGGCGATCTGCAGGCCGACCAACAGCACCAGGGCCTGGCCGCAGAGCTTGCCCACCGCCCAGGCGGTGCGGCCGGTCCGGCCGAGCGCGAAGCGGGCCGAGCCCGAGGCCCGCTCGGACGCCACGCTGCCGCCGGCCACGAAGGTGCTGAGCGCAGGGGTGAAGGTCAGGGCCACCCAGCCATAAAAGATGGCCAGCACCGGCATCCCGAGGATCTGGCGGACCAGCTGCTCTTCGCCGACCAGGTTGGTCAGGGCGTGGATCAGCTCGTCGCTCTGGCGCAGGCTGGCGGTGAGCGCGCCGGGTCGGCTGGTCGCCGGCACCCGCAGCGCGTTGGCGGCGACCTGCTCGATCTCGTTGAGGACCTCGACGAAGATCAGCGTGGCGAACACGCTGCCGGCGAGGAAGAGCAGCAGCAACAGCAGCGCGCGCCAAGAGCGCAGCGACTCCATCAAATCAAAGCCAGCCACCAAGGCGATGTCTCGCAGCAGTCGCATCTTCAGCCCGCCTGCAGCCTCACGGCTGCCCCTCTGCGGCGAGCTCGGCCGCGGCCCGCTCGACGGCCGGGCGCATGGCCTCGACCTCGACGAGGTTCCAGATCTGCAGCGCCTCGGCGTCGACCCCCTCGAGGCGCTCGGCGCCGATGAGGTCCTCCATCCCCGCTTGGGCCTCGTACAGCGCGCCGGTGATCTCGTGGGTCAGGCGCAGCGCGTCGGCGGTGGGCGGACGGTCGCCCTCAAGCGCGAGATCGATGAGCTCGTCGGCGTGCTCGGCGAGCTTGCCCTCGAGCTTGGTGACGACCGCGTCGAGCTCGCCTTGCTCTTCTTCGGTCAGCTCGGCCTGCTCGGCGATGGCCGCCCGGGTCTGGGCCGCGCGCACCGCCTGCACCTCGGCCGCCTGGTTGAAGCTGGACACCAGCTCGGCGGGCGAGGGCGCGCCAGCGGCCGCGCCGGCCTCGGCCCCGCCTTCGGGCGGCACGTCGACCACGACGCCAGGGACGCCCCCCTCGGCGCCGGGCGGAGGCGACCCGGCGGGCGCGCCCGGGGCGGGCTCGGCAGCACCACCGCCCAGGAGCTCGTCCATGCCGGGCAGCAGGCCGGCGCCGAAGCCGTTGCGGCGGGCGGTGGTGCGCTGGGCCTTGACCAGCTCGTCGCGGGCCCGATCGAGGTCGGCCTGCGCGGCGGCCAGCTCTCGACGGGGGCCGACCCCGCCGCCGACCCAGCCGAGCAGCAGGCCGACCGCCGCGCCGACGATGGCGAGCAGCGGGGCGGAGGAGGGGCGGGCGGGCGGGCGAGGGCTCTGCGGCGTCATCGGGACCTCGTGGAGTCCCTAACCCTACGCCGCGCCGCGCCGTCGGCTTGCCGGCCCGCTCAACATCGGGCCTTCGCGCCAGGCTCCCCGGGGGAGGGCGGGCGCACGATCCGGCGACGCTGGACCTCTCCACCCACGAGGACCGGGGCCGCCGCGGGAGGGCCAGCGGAGGCGCCCGGCGCCGGCACCAGCGCCGGGCCGCCGGCGATCGGGAGGCCATGGGGCGACGCCGCGCTGCGGAGAGGGGGGCGGTCGGCCCCGGCGCCGCCGCGATCATCCGCGGCTCGGACGCCCAGCACGACCGGCGGGGCGGCGCGCATCGGACGCCGGACGACCGTCGGGACCTCGACCGCAGGCGCGGGCCGGGCGCGTGGGCGCGGCGGCGGCGGCGCGGCGGCCTTGCGCTGCTGGGCCCGCATTCGGGCCACCGTGCGCTGGCGGCGGAGCCGGAAGGGCCGCCGGCGGAGGCGGCGCCGCTCGCCGATGACGGCCTCGACGCCGATCCCGGCGAGGCGGGCGATGACCATGTCGGGCATCTTGCCGATCCGGTCGACCAGGGCGGTCAGCTCGGGGACACCCTCGCCGTGCAGATCCCGGCCGCGCACCCGCCAGCCCCCGCGCGCCAGGGCCCGCCGCAGCCGGCGTGGGGTGGCGCCGAAGCGGCGGGCGGTGTCGCGGATCGAGCCGCCGACCGCGAGGCGCCGCAGCACCTCGGGCCACCAGGCGGCCCGGGTCACGCACTCGGGCTGCTCTCGGGCGGCGAGCGCCCGCTCGGCCTCATCCACGCCGACGCCGAGCGCGGCGCAGACCTCGTGGAGGGGCTCTCGGCGGAGGCGCTCACAGAGCGCCCCCCACCAGCCAGGATCCGCGTGGCTGTGCATGCAGTCTCCGCCCGACGGTGCGCGCCACCGACCTCCCCCGGCGCAGACCGGGGTTCAAGGTCGAGTATACCGCAAGAACAGGCCCCCTGCGGCCAATTCCGCAGCGTCGAGGCGCAGGTGCGTCTCCCCCGTCGTCGAGCCTGTCCCGGGGGGTCCGCCGAGGAGCCGCGGGCAGAGCGTCAGCCGCAGCTCATCGAGGGAGTCGGACTGGAGCAGCGCCGACACAAGCCCCCAGCCGCCCTCCACCACCAGCAGCCGCGCCCCCCGCTCCCGCGCCGCGGCGAGGGCTGCCCCGAGCGGATCGTCGACCTGGTGCGCGGTCCCGCCGAGGGCCTCGACCGGGGCGGGCTCGAGCTGGGGTCCGCCGAAGACCTCGAGCGCCGCGTCGGCCTGGGGGAAGCCCGCGGTGGTCGCCCGGCAGAGCAGGCGTGCGGCGCGGGTCACGACAAAAAGCGGCGCAGGAGGGCGCTCTGGCGCGTCGGGCCACCACCGCCGCCAGGCGCGGGGCGGCAGCGGCCAGTCGCAGAACGAGCGCCCGCCGGTGAGCACCACGTCGGCCTCGGCCCGCAGGCGGGCCATGCGCTCGCGGTCCAGCGCGCCGCCGAACATCGCGGGCCCGGTCGCCGGGGCCAAGCGGCCGTCGAGGGTGCCGGCGAGGTTGGCGACGACCCGCACGCTCAGGCCAGGCCGAGCTCGGCGCGGGTGCGCCAGCACTCCACGGCGACGGCGCCCACCTCGGGCATGTCCAGCGGGCGCTTGGTCACCCGCACCCGCACGCGATCCACCGGAAAGCCGCCCAGGATCACCGCCGCGGCCTCTTCGGCCACCCGCTCGATGAGCTTGTAGCGGCGGGGGCAGATGTGGGCGCGCAGCGCGCGGTAGACCTCGGCGTAGTCGACGAGCCCGTCGGGCGCGTCGGCGGCGGCGGCGGCCCGCCAGTCGGTCTCGGCCTCGAAATCGAGCGACAGGGTCTGGAGCACCTCGGCCTCGATCGGCAAGAAGCCGACGCGGCAGCGCAGCGTGAAGCCGGTGCCCATGACCCGGTCGGGCGGGCGCGCCGGGGCGGCGGTCGGGGTCGCGGTCAAGGGGGCCTCCGGGGCGAGCCGGGTCGCTAACCCCAGCGGGGTCGCCGGGTTAGCCCGGCGTCATGAGCACCCTCCGCATCGGCATCCTCACCGGCGGCGGCGACGCCCCCGGCCTGAACGCGGTCCTCCGGGCCGTCACCAAGCTCGGCGTCGGCCGGCACCACTGGCAGCTCATCGGCGTCGAGGACAGCTTCAACGGCCTCCTCGATGAGCCGCGGCGCCTCATCGAGCTGACGCCGCAGTCCTGCCGGGGGCTGCTGGTGCGCGGGGGCACGATCCTCGGCACCACGAACCGCGGCGACCCCTTCGCGTGGACCTGGCCCGACGGGCGCGTGACCGACCGCAGCGCCGAGCTGGCCGCCGCGATCAGCGAAGAGGGCCTGGACGGGCTCATCGTCGTCGGCGGCGACGGCACCCAGCGCATCGCCGCCCGCCTGATGGCCACCCACGGCGTGCCGGTCATCGGGGTGCCCAAGACCATCGACAATGACCTCGCCGACACCGACTTCACCTTCGGCTTCTGGTCGGCGGTCGAGGTCGCCACCGAGGCCCTCGACCGGCTGCACAGCACCGCCGAGGCCCACGACCGCGTGATGCTGCTCGAGGTCATGGGCCGGGACGCCGGCTGGATCGCGCTCTACACCGGGGTGGCCGGCGGGGCCGACTGCATCGCCCTGCCCGAGATCCCCTACGACGTCGACCGCTTCGTGCAGAAGATCAAAGAGCGGGCGCGGAAGGGCCGCCACTTCACGATGATCGTGGTGGCGGAGGGCGCGGTCCCCCTCGGCGGCGCGCCCGGCGCTGGGGTCGACGGCAGCCAGACCACCAAGGTCAAGTCGGGCAGCGCGGCGCAGACCCTGGCCGACCTGCTCGGCGCGCGCATCGACGGCGAGATCCGCACCACCGTGCTCGGGCACCTGCAGCGCGGCGGCGGACCGGTGCCCTACGATCGCGTGCTGGCGACCCGCTTCGGGGTGAAGGCGGTCGAGCTGGTGCGCGAGGGCCGCTGGGGCGAGATGGTCTGCCTGCACAACAACGACGTCGTGAGCGTGCCTCTCCGCGAGGTCTCGCAGGCGCCCCGGCGGGTCGGGCCCGACGAGGCCCTGCTGGCGACCGCCCGCGCGGTGGGCATCGAGCTCGGCGGCTGAGGGTCGGACCGGGCGTCAAAAGGGCGGCCCACGGGTCCGCGCCGGGGGCGGCCCCTCACCAGCCGGCGGTCGGTCGCTCGATCCGCGGGAGGGCCTCGGCCTGAAGGGCGACCTGGACGTCGACCTGGCCGATGGCGTCCACCTCGCGGAGGGCCCCCCATGCCGCCGACAAGGCGTGCGTGGGCGTGTTGTTCTCGCCGGAGAGGTGCGCGAGGATGACGTGAGACAGGCCGTCGTGCATGCCCTCGGCGAGGAGCTGGGCGGCCTGGCGGTTCGACAGGTGGCCCTTGTTGCCCCGGATGCGCTGCTTGAGCGCCCAGGGGTAGCCGCCCTCCATCAGCAGGTCTTCGTCGTGGTTGAACTCGAGCACGGCGACCGCGAGGCCGCGGAGCACGTCGAGGACCAGCGGCGTGGGCTTGCCGAGATCGGTGATGACGCCGGCCCACGTGCCGCCCAGCCCGACCTTCCAGCCGACCGGATCGCGCGTGTCGTGCGGCACCGAGAAGCAGGCGGCGTGCAGGGCGCCGATCTGGAGGGTCGTGCCGGGGCTGACCTCTTCCACCGCGTCGGGCAGGCAATTGTCGCGGAGCCCCGCCCGGGTGCCCGGGGTCATGTAGAAGGGCACCCCCTCGCCTTGGCGCTTGCGCAGCGCGGCCGAGAGCACGCGGGCGGCGCCGACGTGATCGTCGTGCTCGTGGGTGACCATCACCCCGCGGATCTGGGCCTCGCCCAGGCCGACCTGATCCATGCGCGCCTGGATCTGCTTGGTGCTGACGCCGCAGTCGATGAGCAGGCCCTCGCGGCTGTCGCCGATGTAGGTGCAGTTGCCCTTCGAGCCGCTGGAGAGCACGGCGACGACGAGGTCACGGCGGAACAGCGGCAGGTTCACGGGGGATCCTCGGCGGCCCGCGCAGGGGGCCCGCGGCGACGCGCTAACCGGCGCGCGGGGGCCTGACAGCGCGGCGCCCGCCATGATCGGCTCCGCGCGGGCATCCCCAGGGGCGGGCCTTGACGGGGCAAGGGCGGCGCCCTCCCCTGCGGTTAGGCGCGGCGGCGCGGTCACGCGGGCGGGGTGCGGGTGGTGCGGGAAGGACGGCGGGGGCTCCCCCGCGAACACAACGTGCTGAAGCACTTCTTCAGGGTCATGGCCGCGGCGCTGGGCTGCCTCTGGGCCTGCGTCTCCTGCGCCCCTGCCCGGGCGCTGCCGCCGCTCGAGGTGCTCCACACCACCGCGGCCGAAGAGCTGCACGTCTGGTGGCGGGCCGGCGAGCTGATGGTCGCCCAGAGCAAGGCACCGGGCAGCGCGGTCCGCTGGCCGTTGGACCCGGGGCGGTCCGGGCAGCTCCCGGCCGTGCTGGTCGGCTGGACCCCCTTCGGCCAGACCTGCAGCACGCCGCCTGAGGCCCGCGCCACCCTCGATGGCGCGCCTGCGGTCGCCCGGGTCGAGGGCAGCGCCGAGCTGCCGGTGATCACGCTGAGCCGGGACGGCGCCCGGGTCGCCCAGGGTCCGCTGGGGCAACCTGCCACGGTCTGCGCCCTCACCCTGGTGGAGGCGGACGCGGTCCCGGGCCCCGAGCTGCTCGTGCTCTGGCGCATGGACGGCCCGGCCCGCA
>JBJONS010000677.1:0-4965 GCA_046051725.1 Pseudomonadota bacterium
AAGCTGCTGCTGCTCTACTGCAACTTCGGCGACTTTGGCCAGCTCTCGCGCGCGGTCGAAGAGAAGGGCCTCAGCCCGGTCAGCTCCGAGTCCGAGTACGTGCCCAGCCAGACCGTCGAGCTCAGCGATGAGGCCGTCACCGAGGTGCTCGAGCTCATCGACCGGCTCGAGCAAGACGACGATGTGCAGAAGGTCTTCCACAACCTCGCCTGAGCGAGCGCGCCACCGTCGCCCCACCTGGAGAGAGGCCCGTGCCTGACAGCCCGACCGACCGCAAGCAGCCCCGGTTCTCCCGTGGGGACGTCATCGCCAAGCGCTTCGAGATCGAGAGCGAGCTCGGCAGCGGGCTGCTCGGGGCGAGCTACCTCGCGCGCCGCATCGACACCGGCAAGCACCTCGTGCTCAAGGTCGTGCGCCCGAGCATCGTGGCGAACCCCCGCGACCGCCAGCGCTTCACCGAGGTCTTCAACGAGGCCCGCAAGGTCGACGACGAAGGCGTGGTCAAGCTCGGCGAGCTGGTCGATGAAGGCGGCGTCTTCGCCTTCACCCAGATGTACTTCAAGTCGCAGAGCCTGCGCGCGCTGATCGACGAGTACCAGGCCGCCCAGCGCAGCTTCACCCTCCAAGAGGCCTGCCAGATCATCGCCAAGGTGCTCGGCGCGGTCGCCGCCCTGCATGACCGCGGCATCGTGCACCGCAACCTCAAGCCCGAGAACGTGCTGGTCGAGTCGCGCGGCACCGGTCCCGGCGGCAAGAACGTCGTCCGCACCATCAAGATCACCGACGCCGGCTTGTCCGAGGTGATCAACCCGACCATCTTCGCCGAGAGCTTCATCTCGCGCAGCGACGCGAAGTACCTCGCGCCCGAGCTCGAGGGCTTCGAAGACGCCGCCGCTCCCCAGGCCGACGTCTACTCCTGCGGCCTGATGCTCTACGAGCTGCTGGTCGGCCAGCCGCCGCGCGGCACCTACCTCTCCCCCACCCAGCTGCGCGGCGACCTGCCCGACCACATCGACGACGTGGTCGAGAACGCCCTGCAGCAGATCGTCGCCGACCGCTACCCCAGCGCCCGCGACATGATCGCCGACCTGCAGCGGTCCTTTGAGCCCGACGCCGACGACAAGCCGGCCCGCAGCTCGACCCGGACCATCCTGATCGCCGCCCTGGCCGCCATCTCGGTGGTGGTCGGCATCGGCGCCTACGTCACGAGCCGCGAGCCCGAAGACAAGGTCGCCGCGCTCAAGCTGCAGGACGACAAGCTGCGCGCCGAGGTCCAAGGCAAGAGCCGGGTGCCCACCGAAGACGAGCTCAGGGCGATGGTGCAGCAGCACCAAGAGATGCTCTACATCCCGCCGGGCCCCTTCCTCATGGGCCGCCTGCACCAAGAGGACCTCGCGATCAGCGCCTCGCAGGCCGAGCCCCTCACCAAAGAGGTCGAGGTCCCGGGCTTCTTCATCGACCGCTACGAGTTCCCCAACCAGCTCAGCAAAGACGCCAAGGTCGCACCGACCACCAAGGTCACCTTCGAAGAGGCGACCAAGGCCTGCGCCGACCAGGGCAAGCGCCTCTGCACCGAGGCCGAGTGGGAGAAGGCCTGCAAGGGCCCGGGCAACTGGATCTACGCCTACAGCGACACCTACGACGAGACGCGCTGCGGCGGCGGCCTCGAGGCGCCCTACCAGATCGGCGACCACGAGGACTGTGTCAGCGGCTACGGCGTGCAGGGCATGAGCGTCGGTCCCCGCGAGTGGACCGACAGCCAGCCCTCGTCGAACACCAGCCGGCGCATCGTGAAGGGCGGGATGAAGGGCAAGCCGCAGCGGGGCTCGCGCTGCGCCTTCGCCGTCGACGAGTCCGCCAACTTCGCGGCGAACAACCTCAGCTTCCGCTGCTGCCTCGACCTGGGCGGCGCCGCGGCGCCCGCGCCCGCCCCCGCGCCCGCCGGGGGCTGAGCCAGCGCCTCGGCCCGCGCCGCCAAGCCCCCGCCCTCAGACGGCCGGGGGCGGCGTGGCCGGGCCGCCGCGCTCCTCCCAGAGGCGCGCCGCGGCGTGCAGCTCGGTGCGGACGAGGTGGTAGACCGCCGGGTCGTGGCAGAGCGCGGTGTGGCCGAGGCCGCTGACCGCCAGGCTCTTCATCGAGCTCTCGCCGGGCCGCGGGTGCAGCACGCTGCTCCACCAGGGGCAGACGAGGTCGTGCCGGCTGTAGATGCTGGTCAGCGGGACGCCGGGCGGGAAGGTGTCTCCGGCGAGGCGGCGCAGCAGCCGCGAGCCCGGCACCATCTCCATCGGGCTGCGCGAGAGGAGGCCCCCGCCCATCAAGCCGACGCCGATGAGCGCGGTCGGCGTGCCGTGGTGGGGTGTCCCCAAGGTGATCAGCGACTTGACCCGACGGTCGCCGCCGTGGTGCTGGATGTAGTGCCGGGCGATGAGCCCGCCCTTGCTGTGCCCGACGATGTGGAAGCGGCCGAGCCCCGTGCGGGCGCTGAGCCCCTCGATCTTGTCGGCGACCAGCGCCGCGAGGTCGCTGATCGAGCGGGTGTTGAACCGCCACAGCAGGCCGCCGAGATCGAAGGAGAAGACGCCGAAGCCATCGTGGCGCAGGCGATCCTCCATCACCTCCCACACGTTGCGCGTCTGGAGGAAGCCGTGCAGCAGCAGCACCGGCTCGGGCGCGCGCCAGAAGTCGTCGCGGCGCACGATGCGGTTGCTGCGCATGTAGACCCGGCGGATGCTGCCGAGCTGACCGCGCAGGGCGCGGTAGAGGCGGGCGGGGTCTGCGGGGGGCGTGGCCACGGGCACCTCTGCGGGCCCGCGAGCCTACCCCAGGCGGGCCCCGCGGGCGCTGGCCCCGCCGCGGCGTGCTACCCTCCCGCCCAGCAGCCGGCGGAGATGAGCCGCCGCAGGAGGGACGCATGCGCGCGATGTTTTGGATGAGCGCCCTGGCCGTGGGCCTCGGGGCCTGCGGCGGAGACAAAGAGGACACCGGCGGCGGGGGCGACGACGGTGAGGTGATCGGCGCCGACGGCGGCGACGGCGGCGACGACGGCGACACCTGCGGGGGCACCCCGCCGGTCATCGAAGAATTCCGCTGCGAGAACTCGGGCCTGCAGCCCGACGAGGTCGGCAACCCCACGCCGACGCTGACGCTGTGGGCCCTGACCTCGGACGCCGACGCCGATCTGTCGTTCTACACGCTCAACATCTACTTCGACGACGTGGTCGACGGCGCGGTCTCGACCGACGACCCGGCCTTTAGCCCGGTCGAGGGCGCGGTCTCCGAGAGCACCTGCACCACCGACGAGGCCCAGCTCGGCGCCATCCTGCTCATCAAGGGCGGCAACCCCGAGCTCAACAAAGAGTACGAGTTCGGCGTGACGGTCGAGGACGTGGCGGGCGTGGTCAGCGAGATGGCCATCCTCAGCTGCATCACGCCGCTGGCCGACGGCAGCGAAGGCGACGGCTCGGGCATCTGAGCCGCGGTGGCCCGCCGGCCCGCCTGATCGGCGGCCGCGCGGGGCGCTCAGCCGGGCAGCTTGCGCTCGGCCCGCACCACGCCCTTGACCTGCAGCAGCTTGCTCAGCAGCTTGTCGAGCTCATCGGCGTGGCTGACGTTGATCGCCAGATCGAAGATGACCTGCTCGCCCTCGGGCGCCCGCCGGCCCTCGAAGCGCACGAGGTTGATGCCGAGCACCTTGCAGACCGCGCTCACGTCGGCGAGCATGCCCGGCTTGTCCTGCGCCAGCACGAAGACATCGACGGTGTGGGCGCTCTTGGCCGAGTCGTGCCAGGCGACGTTGACCCGCCGCTCGGGCTCGAGGTCGGCGAGGGCCTTGCAGTCGGCCCGGTGGATCGTGATGCCCCGGCCGCGCGTGATGTACCCGACGATGGCGTGCCCGGGCAGCGGGTTGCAGCAGCGGGCGTAGGCGACCAGCAGGTCAGCCTCGCCGCCGACCAGCACCGGGCTCTCTTCCCGCTTGCGGAAGCGGCCGAAGAGGCGCGTGAGCGAGGTGGTCGGCCGCTCGTTCGCCTCTGCCGGCACGAGCTCGGTCATCACCTTCTCGAGGCTGATGTCGCCCTGCCCGACCGCGAGCAGCAGGTTCTCGGCGCCTTGGTGGCCCAGCTTGTCGGCGACCTCGGCGAGCTTCTCGTCCCGCTGGGCGCGGGTGAGCTGCGAGCCGCTGCTCTTGAAGGCCGAGTCGACCAAGCCCCGGCCGAGCTCGCGGGACTCCTCCCGCTGCTCTTCGCGGAGCACCCGGCGGATCTTGGCCTGGGCCCGGCCGGTCTTCGCGATCTCCATCCAGTCGGGCCGCGGCCGCTGGTCGGGCTTGCGGATGATCTCGATGGTGTCGCCGGCGTGCAGCTCGTAGCGCAGCGGGACCATGCGCCCCGACACCCGCGCGCCGGTGCAGGTGTTGCCCACCTCGGTGTGGATGGCGTAGGCGAAGTCGAGCACCGTCGCGCCCTTCGGGAAGAAGCGCACGTCGCCGACCGGCGTGAAGACGAAGACCTCTTCGGCGAACAGGTCGATCTTCAGGGTGTCGACGAACTCGTTGCTGTCCTCGATCTCTTTGGCGGCCTCGAAGATGGCGCGCAGCTGCGCCATCTTGTTGAGATCCCGCGGAGGGATCGCGAGGTGCCCCTCTTTGTACCGCCAGTGGGCGGCGATGCCGACCTCGGCCACCCGGTGCATCTCGCGGGTGCGGATCTGGACCTCGACGCGCTGGTTCTCGGGCCCGATCACCACCGTGTGGATCGACTGGTAGCCGTTGCTTTTGGGGATCGCGATGAAGTCTTTGAGCCGCTCGGGCAGGTGCCGGAACTCGGCGTGGATCACGCCCAGCGCGACATAGCACTGGCCCAGGTCGGGCACGAGCAAGCGGAACGCCAAGACATCATGGACCTGCGCCAGCTCGAGGCCGTCCGCCTTCATCTTGCGCCAGATGCTGGTCAGGTGCTTGGGGCGGCC
>JBJONS010000678.1:0-7447 GCA_046051725.1 Pseudomonadota bacterium
CATCCTCGAGGGCTACGGCCTCACCGAGACCAGCGCCGCCAGCTTCGTGAACCGCCCCGACAAGTTCAAGTTCGGCACGGTCGGCCTCGGCCTGCCGGGCGTCGAGGTCCGGCTCGACCCCGACACCAGCGAGATCTTGCTGCAGTCCCGCGGCGTGATGCGCGGCTACCACAACAAGCCCGAGGCCTCGGCCGAGACGCTGTTCACCGACGCGACCGGCACCTGGCTGCGCACCGGCGACAAGGGCGAGATCGACCCCGACGGGTTCCTGCGCATCACCGACCGGATCAAGGACCTGATCAAGACCTCGGGCGGCAAGTACATCGCCCCCCAGGCGCTCGAGGGCAACCTCAAGAACAAGTCCACGCTGATCGAGCAGGTGCTGGTGCACGGCAACAACCGCAACTTCTGCTCGGCGCTCATCACGCTGAACCTCGAGGCGGCGCAGAAGTGGGCGGCCGACCAGGGCAAGGGCGAGCTCAGCGTCGCCCAGCTGGCCAAGGACCCCGCGCTCAACGCCGAGATCCAGCGCGCGATCAACGCGCTGAACGACGGCCTGGCCCGCTACGAGACCATCAAGAAGTTCGCGATCCTGCCGCGCGACTTCACCATCGAGGGCGGCGAGCTGACCCCGTCCATGAAGGTCAAGCGCAAGACCGTCGAGGCCATGTACAAAGACCTGCTCGACGGCTTCTACGCCGGCGCCAAAGACGACTGAGCTCCGCCGGCGCGGTGCCCTCCGCGCCCGCTGCATCCGCCGCGCTGGCCGCGCGCCCCCGCGCCCCGCTCCGCACCCCGCGGGCGGGGCGTCGCCGGCTCCGCCCGATAGGCCGCCGAGGCCCCGCGCAGCCCCCCTCCTCCCTCCCCTGGACGCGGCAGATGATGGCGTCGAGCAGAATCCCCGGCTTCTACCGCCTCCCGCCCAGCGCCCGTCTGGGCCTGCTGGTCGAGAACAGCCCGCTGCAGGCCACAGACGCCGCGGCGCTGCGCGGGGACGCCCTCACCCTCGACCGCGCCGACCACATGGTCGAGAACGTGGTCGGCACGATGGCCCTGCCGCTCGGCGTCGGCCTGAACCTGCGGATCAACGGCGAAGACGTGCTGGTGCCGATGGTGGTCGAGGAGCCCTCGGTGGTCGCGGCGGTGTCGAACATGGCCCGCCTCGTGCGCGAGGCGGGGGGCTTCTCCGCCGGCAGCACCGACAGCCTGATGATCGGCCAGGTGCAGCTCACCGCCGTTCCCGACCTCGACGCCGCCGAGGCGGCCGTCCGGGCCGCCACCCCCCGCTTGATGGCCATGGCCGACGCCGTGCACCCCCGCCTGCGCGAGCGCGGGGGCGGCCCGCGGCGCATTGACCTGCGGCGGCTGCGCTACGATGAGCCGGGGCAGACCGCCGAAGACATGCTCGTGGTGCACATCGTGGTCGATTGCGTCGACGCGATGGGCGCCAACCTCGTGAACACGGTCGCCGAGCGCCTCGCGCCGACGCTCGAGGCGCTGACCGGCGGCGTGGTCGGCCTGCGCATCCTCAGCAACCTCGCCGCCGAGCGCCGGTCCTGGGCGCGCTGCGCCATCCCCGCGGCCCTGCTCGCCACCCCCGAGAGCTCTGGCGCCGAGGTCGCCGCCGGCATCGCCAGCGCCTACCGCTTCGCCTGGGCTGACCCCTACCGCGCCGCGACGCACAACAAGGGCGTGATGAACGGCATCGACGCCGTCGCGCTGGCCACCGGCAACGACTGGCGGGCCATCGAGGCCGGGGCCCACGCCTGGGCGGCCCGCGACGGCCAGTACCGCTCGATGACCCGGTGGACGGTCGACGCCAACGACGTGCTGCACGGCGAGATCGACATCCCCATCCAGGTGGGCACGGTCGGCGGCAGCATCCTCAACCACCCGACCGTGGCCGCCAACCTGCGCTTGATGGGCAGCCCCCGGGCCGCGGGCCTCGGGGCGATCATGGCGGCGGTCGGCCTCGCGCAGAACCTCGGCGCCCTGCGCGCGCTGGCGACCGAGGGGATCCAGCAGGGGCACATGCGCATGCACAGCCGCAACCTCGCGGTGCAGGCCGGGGCCGAGGCGGCCGAGGTGCCCGCGGTGGTCGCGGCGCTGAGCGCGGCCGGCGACTGGTCGGTCGAGCGGGCCCGCGCCGCGCTGCTCGCGCTGCGGGCCGCGGGTCCGGCGTGAGCGCGCCCGGCGCCGCCGGCCACGGCCAAGCCCCCGGCAAGCTCATCCTCGCCGGCGAGCACGCGGTGGTCTTTGGCCACGAGGCCGTGGCGGTGGCCGTCGACCGGCGCACCGAGGTCTGGCTGCGGGCCACCGCCGGTCCGCGGACGCTGATCGCCGACCTGCGCGACGCGCGCCTGGATGACGCGCTGGACGTCATCCTGCCCAAGGACGGACTCGAGGTCACCATCCGCACGGCGCTGCCGGTGGGCCGCGGCATGGGCAGCAGCGGCGCCCTGGCCGTGGCCCTGCTGCGGGCCCGGGCCGACCTGCGCGGCGCGCCGCTCGACTTCGCGGCCTGCCACCGCGACGGCTTCGCCATCGAGCGGGTCTTCCACGGCACGCCCAGCGGCCTCGACCACGCGGTGAGCGCCCGCGGCGGCGCGCTGCGCTACCGGCGCGGGCCCGACGGCGCGGTCGAGCTCTCGCCCCTGCCGCCGCCCCAGTGGCCGCTGGTCGTGCTCGACAGCGGGGCCGCCGGGGACACCGGCGCGATGGTCGCCGGGGTGCGGGCCCGCCGACCGGCCATCGACGGCGCGCTGGACGCCATCGGCGCGGTCAGCGCGGCGGTGATCGCCGCCCTGCAGGCCGGCGCCGGCCCGGCCGAGCTGGGCCCGCTGCTCAACGAGAACCACGCGTTGCTGCAGCAGATCGGCGTCAGCACGCCGCAGCTCGACGCGCTGGTGGCCCTGGCCCGGCGGGCCGGCGCGGCCGGCGCCAAGCTGGCCGGGGCCGGCGGCGGCGGGGTGGTCATCGCCGCCTGCGCCGACCCCGCGCCGGTGCTCGCCGCGGCCGCCGCGGCGGGGATCTCCGCCTGGGCGGCCCCCGTGGCCCCGCCCTCTGCCTGAGCGGCCCCGCGCTCCCCTCCCCTTAGCCCTCGGACTGGCGCCCATGAGCCCCCGCACCGCCACCGCCCTCGCCCACCCCAACATCGCGCTGGTCAAGTACTGGGGCAAGCGCGACGTGGCGCTGAACCTGCCGGCCGTGCCGAGCCTCAGCCTGACCCTCGACGGCTTCGCGACGACGACCACCGTGCGCTGGGGCGCCGCCGCCGACCGCCTCGTGCTCGGCGGGGTGGAGCGGGGCCCGGCCGAGCTGCGCAAGGTCAGCCGGGTCCTCGACCTGGTCTGGGGCGGCGCCGACCGCCCCGGCGCCGAGGTCACCAGCGAGAACAACTTCCCCACCGCCGCCGGCCTCGCCTCCTCGTCCTCGGCCTTCGCCGCCCTCGCCCTGGCCGCCGCCGCGGCCGCCGACCAGCCCATCGACCGGGCGCGCCTCTCGGTGATCGCCCGCCAGGGCTCTGGCTCGGCCTGCCGCTCGCTCTGGGGCGGCTTCGTCGAGTGGCGGATGGGCGCGCGCGCCGACGGCACCGACAGCCACGGCGTCCCGGTCGCGCCGGCCGACCACTGGGACCTGCAGCTGGTCGTCGCGGTGGTCTCGGCCGAGAAGAAGGCGGTGGGCAGCACCGACGGCATGACCCGCACCGCGCAGACCTGCCCGCTGTTCCCCGGCTTCGTGAGCAGCGCGCCGGCCGACTTCGACCAGGCGCGGGCCGCGGTGCTGGCCCGCGATCTGCCCCTGCTCGGCGCGGCCATGGAGCGCAGCACGAACAAGATGCACGCCACCATGATCGCGACCGAGCCGACGGTCCGCTATTGGAAGCCCGTCAGCGTCGCTGTCCTCGACGCGGTCGAGGCGATGCGCGCCGACGGCCTGCCTTGCTACAGCACCATGGACGCGGGCCCCAACGTGAAGGTCCTCTGCGCCACCGCCGACGCCGCGCGGGTCGCGGCGACCCTGCGCGCCGTGCCCGGCCTCGTGCGGGTCGAGGTCCTCGCGCCCGGCGGCGACGCCCGCCTGATCGGCTGAGCGCCCGATGGACCACGCCCTGCGCCTCTGCGTGCCCGGAAAACTCGTGCTGCTCGGCGAGTACGCTGTGCTGGACGGCGCTCCCGCCGTGGTGCTCGCGGTGGACCGCGGCGTGGTCGTCGAGGGCGCCCCCGGCGGCGACGGCCTGCACATCGAGACGCCCGACGGCGACGACCGCTTCGTGCGCCCAGCGCTGGCCGGCACCGCCGGGCGCTGGCGCTTCTCGGCCCACCACCCGGTGACCGGCCTCGCGGGAAAGCCGGGCTTCGGGGGCTCGGCGGCGGCCTGCGTCGCGGCCTGCCTCGCCGCCGGCCGGCCGGCCGCCGACGCCTACGCCATCCACCACGCCGTGCAGGGCAGCGGCTCGGGGGTCGACGTCGCGGCCTCGGCCACCGGCGGCATGCTCCGGTTTGTGCGGCCGACCCGCGCGGGCGGCGCGCCGGCGCTGCGGGCCCTGCCGCCCCTCCGGCCGGTGGTGGTCTGGTCGGGCGCCTCAGCCCGCACCGGCCCGCGGGTCGAGGCCTACAGCCGCTGGGCGGGCCGCGGACCGTTCGTCGACGAGAGCACCGCCCTGGTCGACCGCTTCGTCGATGATCCCATCGCGGTGACCCGCGCGGCCTGGCGGGCCCTCTGCGCGATGGCCGCGGGCGCCGGCCTCGCCTACCGCACGCCGGCCCTCGACCAGATCACCGCGCTGGCCGAGTCCTTCGGCGGCGCAGCCAAGCCGTCCGGGGCTGGCGGCGGCGACTGCGCCGTGGCGCTCCTCCCCGATCCCGAGGCCGAGGACGCCTTCCGGCGCGCCTTGGCCGACGCGCAGCTCACCGAGATCAGCGTGCAGGTGGCTGGTCCGCCCGGCCCCTGCCCGCCCGCCGACGGCAGAGCGGGCCTCGGCAGCGCGGGGGGTTAGCGGCGCCCACCTCCTTCGCGCCCCGGTGAGCCCGCATGTCCGCCCCCGTCCCGCCCAGCATCTCGAGCCGAAAGGCCGACCACATCGCGCTCTGCACCACGGGCGACGTCGGCTTTCGGGGCAAGGGCACGCTGCTCGACGAGGTCGAGCTGCTGCACGACGCCCTGCCCGAGCTGCGCACCGCCGACGTCGCGCTCGAGGCCCAGTTCGCCGGCAAGGCCCTGCGGGCGCCGGTGCTGTTCGCCGCGATGACCGGCGGGGTCGACCAGGCCGAGCGCATCAACAAGGACCTCGCCAGCGTCGCCGAAGAGCTCGGGCTCGGCTTCGCGTTCGGCAGCCAGCGCCCGCTGCTCACCAAGGGCATCCGCGACGGCTTTTTCGTGCGCGACGTGGCCCCGACCGCCCTGCTCATCGGCAACATCGGCATGGTGCAGGCCCGGACCAGCAGCAGCCAGCAGCTCGCCGATCTGGTGGGCGAGACCGGCGTGGACGCCTTGGTGGTGCACCTCAACCCCGCGATGGAGGTGGTGCAGCCCGAGGGCGATGACGACTTCACCGGCGGCATCGACACCATCGCGCGCTTGGTCGCCGAGCTGCCCGTGCCCATCGTCGCCAAAGAGACCGGCTGCGGCCTGTCCCGCAGCGTCGGGCAGCGCCTCGCCGCGGTCGGCGTGCGCTGGGTCGACACCAGCGGCGCGGGCGGCACGAGCTGGGTGGCGGTCGAGACGCTGCGCGCGGCCGGCGACCAGCGCGCGCTGGGCGAGGCGTTTTGGGACTGGGGCATCCCCACCGCCGGCAGCGTCGCCCAGCTCAGCGGGCTGGGCCTCGGCGTCTGCGCGACCGGCGGCCTGCAGTCAGGCCTCGACGTGGCCCGGGCCCTGGCGCTGGGGGCCCAGGTCGGCGGCATCGCCCGGGCCTTCCTGCAGGCGCACGCGGCGGGCGGGCGCGAGGGCGTGCGGGCCGCCGCGCTGCGGGCGATCGCCGAGCTGCGGGTGGCGCACCTGCTGGCCGGGGCGCGCACGACGGCCGCGCTGCAAGAGAAGCCCCTGATCGTCGGACCGCGCCTGCGCCCCTATGTGCCGGCCGGAAGCCCGCTCGCGGCGCGCCTGCTCGGCTGACCGGGCCGCTTAGACCGCGCGGCCGCTGCTCCACCAGTGCATCAGGCCCTGGGCGTTGAGCGGCGCGTCGAGCTGCAGCGCCTCCCGCCAGCCCGCCTCGTCGCCGGGGTGGCCGCCCGCCCGCAGGCGCCCGACCCACCAGTCGAGGATGGCGTCGGCGAGGGCCTGCTCGCCCTGCTCGGCGAAGCCATCGGTGAGCCGCACCATCGCGTCAACGTCGGCGTGCAGCGCCTCGGCGGCCCCGGCGAGGCCGTCGAGGCGGCCAAAGTGGGTCAGGCAGGCGAAGGAGGCCCCGCTGCCGGCGATCCGGTCGATCGAGGCGTGCAGCGCGGCCGGGTCGAAGTCGATCGGCGTGGTCGTCGCCATCGGGAAGGCCGGGCCCCCTGCGGCGAGGCGCGGGTAGGCGAGGCCGAAGGTGTCCCCGGTGAAGATGGCGCCCAGCTCTTCATCGAGCAGGCACTGGTGGTGCTTGGCATGGCCGGGGGTGTGCAAGACGCGGAGCGCGCGCCGGCCCAGCGCCAGGGCCTCGCCGTCGGCGGTCGACCGCACGCGATCCGCCGCCACCCCGCTCACCGTGCCGTAGAGCTGCGCGAAGAGCTCTGCGCCGTAGACCGCCACGCTGCCGGCGACGAGCCGGCTCGGGTCGATCATGTGCCGGGCGCCCCGCGGGTGGACCACGAGCCCCGCCCGCGGCAGCGCGGCCATCAGCGCCCCCGCGCCGCCCGCGTGGTCGAGGTGCACGTGGGTGAGCACGAGGTGGCGCACTTGCGCCGGCGCGATCCCCAGCGCGGCCAGGCCCTCGAGCACCACGGGGGCCGTGCTGCCGACCCCGCTGTCGATGAGCGCCGCCTCACCGTCGGCGAGGAGCACGTGAACGGCGTCGATCTCGGGGCCGATGTAGCCGGTGTCGATGGCCCAGAGGCCGGGGGCGAGCAGGGTCGGGGCGGGCATCAAGACCTCCGCCCCGCGCCTATTCCGGCCCCGTGGGCGCCGGACCGGGCCCGCGCTGGGCGGCCCGCGCGTCGGGCCCGCCCAGGCCCCCGTTGGGTCATCCCTCCTTGACAAGTCCCTTGCAATTCGACCGGGGCCCATGCTAATTGTCTCCACATGTCACAGCGGTCGCGCCCACCGTCGAAGCCCGTCCGGTTTCTTCCGGCCATCTGCGCCGGGCCTCGGCGGCGAGCCCTCGGCCTCGCGGCGAGCCTCTTCGCGCTCGGCTGCACACACGGGGGGCCCAAAGACGCCAGCGCCGATCCCCTCAGGGGGAGCGCCGAGGGCGCGCCGATCTTCTTCACCGGCGTCGATGTCGTGTCCGACGGCGAGGTCGAGA
>JBJONS010000679.1:0-7895 GCA_046051725.1 Pseudomonadota bacterium
CCCTCCGTCCGGCTTGGTACATCAAGACCGACGGCTGCGCGGCCCAGGTCAACGACGACGGCGGCACCGCGGGCGCCGATGAAGAGAGCGAAGAGAAGTACTACTCGAGCTACTTCATCCAAGACCGCAGCGCGGGCATCTTCGTGCTCTACGACTCGCGCTTCGCGCCTTTTGACACCGGCGACCGGGTGCGCCTGCGGGTGCGCGGCGTGCGCACGAGCTTTGACGTGAACATGGTGTACGCCCACGACATCGTCGAGGTGCAGCACCTGCACGCGCCGCTGTACTACGAGGTGGCCAGCGGCCCGTTCACCAACGACCACATCGGCCGGGTGATGCGCTTCGAGGGCACGGTCACGCAAGAGATCGGCACCTTCGGCGACATCGACCTTGAGGCCGACGACGGCACCGCCTATACCTTCTCGGTCGCCCAGGACCTCTCCCGCCGCCGGGCGGTCGACCCCAAGCTCGGCCAGCGCATCCAGGTCACCGGGCCGGTCTTCCTCAGCTACGGCGAGTACCCCATCCTGGTGACCCAAGCCGGGCAGGTCAGCCTCCTGGCCGACTGAGCCCCCTGCCACCGCGGGGGCGCTGACCCGGCCCCTCCCGCTGAGGCCCTCCCCTCGGACCTGCATCGGAGCCCCCTTTGCCTCAGCACCTCTCCCGCGCGCTCGTCGGCGCCCTGCTGCTGCTGCCCCTGCCCGCCTGGGCCCAGTCCGCCCCGGCGACCGCCGCGTCCGACTTGGAGTACCGCGAGTCCGAGCTCGACCGCCAGAAGGGCAAGCTCGAGGTCCGCGCCGGCTTTGAGACCGAGTGGCACGAGTACGACAACCTCGACCTGCGGCCGCTCGACGAGAGCAGTGACCAGGCCATCCTCGACAGCGATGACCGCGACAACTTCGCGTTCACCGGCTTCTTCCTCGATCTCGGCTACAAGGTCGACGACAAGACCCGGGTGGTCACCAGCCTGAGCCACCGCGGCCTCTGGGGCAACGACCAGATCGGCAACGTCAACGCCTACGGCGGGCTGTTCTACTTCTCGGCCCTCTACGTCGACTGGGCGCCGGCCGGCCTCGGCGAGGGCCCGGTGCGGGTGCGGGTCGGCCGCGAGTTCTTCCAGATCGGCGGGCTCGGCGGCGCGCGGGACTACGTGCTGGCAGACGTGCTCGACGAGGCGCGGGTCACGGTCAAGCTCGGCGGCGCCGGCCGCCTCGAGCTCATCCCGATGACCGTGGTGGGCAGCTCGTCTGAGAACGACAACGCCAACTTCGTCAGCTTCATGGGGCAGTCGACCACGCAGACCTTCGGGTTCCGCGGCGCCCACATGACCAAGCGCAGCGGCGGCATGGTCGTGCTCGACGGCATCGCCAAGGGCCTCGACCTGCGGGCCTACGGCTTCTACACCAAGGTCGGCGCGCTCGGCTCGGGCAGCGACATCAGCTACAACGGCGAGCTCGGCAACTTCGCCGACAACGACTGGGTCGCCAACTTCGGCCTGCGCGGCAGCTACGCGATCGGCGGCGGCAAGCTGACCCCCTTCGCCTCGGTCGACCTCTCCCGCGGCGTCGACCGCAAAGAGCTCATCACCCAGGACGTGAACTGCGACGGCATGGCGGTGATGGGCGGCGTCACCTTCGACACCGGCGGCGAAGACGACGGCCTGCACGGTGAGGCCAGCTACTTCAACGCCCAGGGCGCGGCGTACACCGACGACGGCCAGCAGTTCAGCCACGGCTACGTCAGCATGAAGGCGCAGCAGGCCGGCGGCACGCTGACCAACCGCCTCATGGGCTGGCATCCCAGCGCCTATGTCGGCATGTTCGGCATCTCGGACGACGTGCACGACGTCGACCGCAAGGCGGGCACCCAGGTCATCCACGCCAACGTCGGCTACACGCTGCCGATGGGCCTCGACGTCACGGCGTCCTACTGGACGTTTAAGGACACCGGCATCACCGCGCTCGACCCGGCAGACCTCGAGCGCATCGACCCGCCCTACGGCTACTCGCGGGCCGAGTTCGCCGCCGAAGAGCGCATGGGCAAGGCGCTGGGCCAAGAGATCAACCTCGACGTCAGCTATGGCCTGACCAAGCACGTCGACGTCTTCGCCAACGGCGCGGTCTTCCTGCCCGGCGACTTCTACAGCGTGGACATCGCCCGCATCGCCGGCGACCAGCTCGGCGGGCAGGCGACGGCCTGGGGTGCCAACGGCGGCACCCGGGTGCGCTTCTGATGCGCGCGGCGGCGGGCGCGCTCGCGCTGCTGCTGCTCGGGGGCTGCGACGGCGACCCCTCGGCCGAGGCCGACGAGGGCGTGGGCTACCGGGACGGCCAGGACGGCGGCGCCACCTCGGGCGAGCGCGGCACGGTCAAGATCACCGAGATCTTGTGGTCGGGCAGCGTGCGCGGCGACGGGGCGCGCGACCAGACCGACATCTTCATCGAGCTGCGCAACGAGAGCCACCGCGACATCAACATCTCGGGCTGGCGGCTCATGTTCGAGGGGCCGCTGAGCTACACGCTGCGCATCCCCGACAACGACGTCCAGATCAGCACCGGCGAGCACATCTTCATCGCGGCCAAAGACACCGGCTGCTTCCCGGCGCCCGACCTGGTGATGCCCGAGCTGCGGCTGCCCGACGGCGACCCCTTCTCGATCACGCTGCAGGACGCCGATGAGCGGCTGATCGAGTCGGTGGGCAACGCCGACGCCCCGCCCTACGCCGGCGGCTGGGACCACAAGCGCTCGCGCAGCATGGAGCGGGTCGAGCTGATGTTCGGCGGAGAGGGCTTCTTCCCGCAGGCCTGGCACTTCTACACCCCCGCGGCGGTGGACGTGCCCAACAACGACCGGGTCGACCCGGGCTGCCTCGACCGCACCCACGCCTCCCCCGGCCGTGCGAACTCTCCTGATTACTCGGGGGCCTATGCCTCGGGGAGCCTCGAATGAGCGCCCACGCCCGTGCGCCGCGTCTGACCTCCTCCCTGCTCGTGGTCGCGGGCGCCGTGGGCTGCGCGGCCCCGGCGGTCGACACCGACGCGCGCACCCGCCTGCAGCTCGCCCGCACCGGCGACGAGGCGGCGGCGGCCACCGCCCAGTTCGTCGACGCCATCGACAGCGCCGAGCTCGAGCTGGCCGTCGCCCTGCCGGCCCTCGTCGAGGTCGAGCTCGCCGACGCCATCATCCGCGCCCAGGACCGCGGCGTGGCCATCGAGGTCATCACCGACGTGGACCGGGCCGAGGACCCCGGCGTGGCCCTGCTGGTCGCCGCCGAGGTCCCGCTGAAGCTGGCCGACCCGGGCATCGCGTACCAAGACTTCGCGGTCAACATCGAGCTGGTCTTCCCCGGCGACGCGGTGCAGATGTCGCACGCCTACGCGGTGGTCGACCGCACCCGCGTGCTCTCGGCCCCCTTCCTCGGCGGGGCCGACGTCGGCGAGAACCTCGTGGTTGACGTCGAGAGCGAGGACATCGCCTGGGACTTCTTGCTCGAGCACGGCCAGATCTTCGGTGGCCTCGACGCGTCCTCGCTGACCGCCTACTCGGCCGGCGCCAAGTCGATCGTCGACCCCAACTGGCTCTACCCGACCCAATCTTCGCTCACGGTCGAGCTCTGGTTCGGCCCGCAAGAGCGCTTGATCAAGCGGGTGATCGACGCGGTCTACGCGTCGAAGGCCGACGTCAGCATCCTGACCGACGACATGTTCGACAAGGGGCTGGCCACCGCGCTGCAGGCCAAGGCGGCCGACGGCTTCCCCATGCAGGTCATCGTCGGGCAGCGCTTCGGCACCCAGTCGCCGCAGCTCAGCAGCGAGCTGCGCGACGCCGCGCCCGACGTGTCCTCGTTCATCCTCACCGACGACCGCCGCGTGCCCACCGTGGTCCTCATCGACCAGGGCGTCGATCTGGTCGGCGGCAAGCCGCGGACGCGGGCCTTCGTGCTCACCCACGAGCTGGTCAGCGCGACCCGCACGCTGGGCATCGAGCCGCTGCGCAGCGACCAGCTCATCGACGGCCACCTGTGGGTGCTCGGCCAGACCGGCGAGGTCGGGCCCGAGATCACCCAGCTCCAAGAGCTGATCGACGAGCACTTCGACCTCTCGGAGGCCCTGTGAACCGGACCCTCCCGCTGCCCCGCCGCGCCCCCGCCCTCTGGCTCAGCCTCGCGCTGGTGGCCTGCGGCCCGCCCTCGGCCGCCGACCTGGACAGCACCCGGGGCGGCCGGGTCGACGTCTTCTTCAACGAGCCGGGCACCCGCACCGCCAACCAGTGGGACCCCGACGCCATCCGCGTGATGGTCGACCTGATCAACGGCGCCACCGCCACCCTCGACTTCGCGGTGATGGGCTTTAGCGAGCCCCGGGTGGTCGCCGCCGTCGCGGCCGCCTGGGATCGCGGCGTCGAGGTCCGCATGGTCGGCGACGCCGGCCACATCTACGGCACCAGCGGCTACACCGTGCTGGCCGACCGTCAGGTGCCCATGTCGATCGGCAACATGCCGCACATCATGCACAACAAGTTCATGGTGGTCGACAGCCGGTTTGTGTTCTGTGGCACCGCCAACTGGACCGAGTCCGACCTGGCGATGAACAGCAACAACTTCCTGATGATGGACTCGCCGGCGGTGGCCGCAGACTTCACCGCCGAGTTCGAGCAGATGTACGACGGCCTGTTCGGGAACAACAAGACCGAGCTCGACAACGGGCGGATCTACCAGGTCGGCGACACCGAGGTCGAGGTCTGGTTCAGCCCCAACGAAGACGCCATGGGGCGGATGCGGCAGTACCTCAACGCCGCCCAAGAGAGCGTGCGCTTCACCATCTTCGCCTTCACCAAGAACGAGGTGGGCGGAGACATGGTGCGCAAGCAGGCCGAGTTCAAGGCGCTGGACCTCGCCGCCGGGCAGAGCGAAGAGGACTGGGCGGCGACCGACTTCCGCGACAAGCGCTCGGTGGCCGGGGTCATCGACCAGTCGCAGCTGCACAGCAACGGGCAGTACCACGAGGTCTACCGCCTGCTCGGGGCGGGCATCTCGCTGCACCTCGACGGCAACGACAACTCGATGCAGCCGGGCGACTACCAGGCCGGCGGCGGGCGCCTGCACAGCAAGACCATGCTGATGGATCTCAAGGGTGAGCAGCCCGTCGTGGTCACCGGCTCGTTCAACTGGAGCGCCAGCGCCACCCAGAGCAACGACGAGTACCTGCTCGTGCTCAAGTCGCCCCGCATCGCCAGCCTCTATGACCAGTACTTCGACCACCTCTGGGACACCGGCCGGCGGCTCGGGTCGGCCCGGGTCGCCGACGGCTCGGTGAACGTCGGCGACATCGTCATCAACGAGGTGATGTGGTACGGCGCGCACTCGGGTGACGAGGTCGGCTTCGACGAGTTCATCGAGCTGCGCAACCTGACCGGCGAGGCCATCCCGCTCGACATGTGGCAGCTGACCAACGCCGACGACGTGGTGGTCGGCCTGCCGCCGGGCTCGGTCATCCCGCCCTTCGGCACCTTCCTCATCGTCGATCACGTGCTCGAGACCTATGTCGACGGCGCGCCCCAAGACGAGAACAGCGCGTACCTGCGCGGCGATCTGGTGGTCAGCACCTTCAACGACAACCGCCAGTCGCGGCTCTACCTCAAGGATGGCGCGCTGGAGCTCATCCTGCGCGACCCGGACGGGGTCGCGGTCGACCGCGCCGGAGACGGCGGCCCGGCCTTCGCCGGCGGCCCGAGCAGCGACGGCCTGACCGTGCGCAGCATGGAGCGCCGCCTCGACCCCGGGGACGGGGCCAGCCGCAGCGCGTGGTACAGCTACACCGGCTCGACGGGCACCGGGGCGGTCAACCCCGACTACGCGGCCGAGATCTTGGCCAGCCCGGGCGAAGACAACTCATCGGAGCCCTAAAGCACCCTCGGTGATGGGGGAGCGCGGTCAGCGCCCCGCCCGCACCGCCCGCACCGCCCGCACCGCCCGCACCGCGGCGGGCGGGGGAGGCCGGCCCGCGCTCAGAGCGCGCAGGTCCAGAGCGCCGAGGGCAGCTCGACGGCGCCGCCCTCGCCGGCCAGCACGAACTCTTGGCCGGCGCTGATCATCAGGTCTTCGGCGATCGGCATGCCGTCGACGTAGATGTGGGCGCGGTCCGGCTCGAGCAGCACGAGCAAGGAGCGCGGGCCCATGGCGGGCGGCAGATCGCCGTCGGCCACGCTGAGTGCGTCGCCCTCGACGCCCACGACGGTGACGCCCGCGTCATCGACGCGCAGGCGCAGCCCCTGGCCCTCGCCGGCGAGCGCCGCCGGGCCGGTGCCCGTGCCGCGCTCCGCGAAGGCGAGCGCGAAGGTGGCGCCCGTCGGCCGGGCGAGGCTCAGCACGAGCTGCTCGCGCTCCTCGCCCGAGGCCAGCGGCAGGTGCGCCGCGCCCCAGGTGCTCCCGCCGACGACGTAGCCGTCGCCCGAGACCCCGGCGTCGCCGGTGAAGAACAGGGCCTCGCTGGCCATGGCCTGGTCTTCATCGACGTTGCCATCGCAGTTGTTGTCGCCGCCGTCGCAGGCCTCGGGCGCGCCGGGGCGGATGTCGGCGTCGGCGTCGTCGCAGTCGCTGCTGTTGGACACCTGACCCGGCTGCATGGCGCAGGCCCGCTCCGGCGTGGTCGGGCTGCCCCAGCCATCCCCATCGGCGTCGGTGTAGAAGATGAGCCCGCTGCTCAAGAGCAGCCCCGCGTCGTCATCATCGGCGAGGCCGTTGCAGTCGTCGTCGATGCGGTTGCAGACCTCGAGCGCGCCGGGGCGGATCTCGGCGTTGCTGTCGTCGCAGTCCACCGTCGAGTCGGCGCCGTCCCCGTCCGCGTCCACGGGGCGGGTCAGGGTCAGGTTCAGGCGCGCCGGGTTCCGGGTCCGGTTTCCGTAGGCGTCCTCGAGCCACAGGTACACGGTGTGGTCGCCGTCGACATCGGGCAGCACAAAACGCGTGGTCTCGGCGAAGGAGGTCCAGTCGGCGCAGGGCGCGCTGGTCGACAGGCACATCGCCGCGACCCCGCTCTCGTCCTCGGCGGCGATCTGCAGGTCGACCAGGCGCGCCGTGCGGTCCAGCGCGCCGTCGACGGGCGCGAAGGCCGTGACCTCGGGCGCGAAGAGCTCGGGGTAGGGCACGGCCTCGACCACCACGCCGGTCGAGATGTGGCCGACCGCATCCACGCCGCAGACACGCCAGCCGTAGCGCTGATCCATGGTCAGGTCGGTCACGCGCATGCCGGTCCGGCCGCCCGCGTAGATGACCTCGCCGTCGGCGCAGCTGGTGGGGATCCGCCCCTCTTCCTGGGCCACGATGTAGCCGACCACGCCGACGCCCTCGTCCTCAAAACCCCACCAGTCCAGCTCGACCACGCCGGGCCGCAGGGTGGCCTCGGCCTCGCCGTCCTCAGGGCCGAACCGGTCGAGCCAGATCCGGACCATGTGCGGACGCGGGCTCACGTTGCCCCGGCCGTCCTTGAACCAGAGCTGGATGGCCTTCTGCCCCTCGCCCGGGCTCAGCTCGACCTCGACCTGCCCCTGCCAGGGCGTGAAGTCGGCGCAGGCCTTGAGCCCCTCGCCCACACAGACCCCCGCGATCCCGTTGACGTCGGTGACGTCGGCGCTGATCACCACGTCGCGGGCGGTGGACACCTTCCGCCCATCCTGGAGCGCGGTCGTGTCGGCCACCGCGAGGTTGCGGACGGTGGGGGCCAGCCGATCGATCCGCGGGGCTCCACCGATGGCGAGGCCGTCGGCGGCGCCTTCGACGCCCCCATCACAGGCGGTCAGGAGCGCGATCAGGGTCAGGGCTGGGCTCGGGCGGGTCATGGTGGTCCTCCGCCGCAGGGGTCGGAACCGCGCCGCCGCCCCGATAGGGCTGGGCGCCC
>JBJONS010000680.1:0-4973 GCA_046051725.1 Pseudomonadota bacterium
CCGACGCGACCCTGCGCGGGCCGGCGGGCTGCGCGCGCTACACGATGCGCTGGTCGCAAGAGGGCCGGGTCGGGCTGATCCCCTTCTCGGCGACCGGCACCGCCGAGGCCGAGCTGCGCGACGGCCGGTGGTCCCCGATCACGCTGGGCGAGTACACCCACGGCAACAGCGAGGTCCACATCGATCTCGGCGCGGGGGCCCTGCCCTTCCTGCCGCCGATGGTCGGGGCGCTGACCGCCACCCGGGCCGCCGACTCGCTGTTCGGCGAGCTGGTCGCGCTGGCGTCGGGCGACGCGACCACGCTCGATCTGCAGCCCAGGCCGGGCGGCGGCTGGATCCAGACCCGCGGCCTGCGCGACGGCGGGCGCCTCCGGCCCAGCAACCTCGTGGTCATCGAGCACGACGCCGCGCTGCGCCCCCTGACCTGGACGCTGACCGCCCCGCGGCCAGCCGACCTCGGCCTCGGCCGGCTGAGCCACGCCGAGGTGCGCCTGCAGCTCGACGCCGAGGGCCGGCCCGTGTCCGACGTGGTCGAGCTGCGCGGCCGGCTGCTCTTGGCGATCGTGCTGCGCCGCACGCTCGCGCTGCAGGCCGCCGGGCCCTGCGCCCAGCCCTGACCCGCCGCTTGCGCCCGCGCCTCCCCTTTGGCATACCGGATCGACCCCCTGGAGCGCCCATGACCCGCCTCACCCCGCTCGCCCCGCTCGCGCTGCTCACGCTGACCCTCACCGGCTGCCGCAAGCTCGAGCCCGCCCCCAAGGCCCTCGACGACCTCTTCCACTACCTGTGGCAGAACTACGACGAGGGCGAAGATGAGCAGCTCGCCGAGGCCTTCGTGAACCTCGACAAGGCGGTCGACGGCGGCGTCGAGCTGATGGAGGGCCAGGTCAGCACGCTCACCCGCGACGAGATCGGCCTCGTGGGGCTCGATCACGCCGACCCGAGCAAGGCCCAGGGCATCTTTCTGGTCAACCGGGTCGACTGCACCCTCGCCCAGATCACCAAGCTCGTGACCAATCCCGACCAAGATGGCCTCTACGAGGGCACCTACGAGCAATACGAGCGCACCCGCACCGGCGAGATGACCGCCTTGCGCCAGGGCGAGGTCGACGTCGCCGACTGGGACGTGTGGTTCCAGGTCAAGCTGCTGGGCATCGTCTACGAGGCCGACCTCGAAGAGGGCGCCCGCCGGACGCCCGAGATCGACGGCGAGGCGTCGCCGTTTGGGCCCACGCTGGTCACCCGTCGCTTCATGACCGGCCCGGCGACCTTCGAGAAGCCCGACTACACCTACCCGCAGGACTGGCGCTTGGAGGCCTACTACGAGGTGAAGCCCGGGGTGGTCGTCCACGCCGCGGCGATGTGGCGCGAGGCCGACTTCGGCGCCATCCAGTCCAACGACGAGGGCGTGCAGCGGCTCGTCCTCAACGGCATGCAGGACTGGGACGAGACCAGCAGCGCCCACTGCGCCGAGATGTGAGCGCCCCGCCGCCGCGCGACCCGAAAGGGGCCGCAAGCGGCCGCGGCGGCGCCCTTCGTTACAGTCGGCGTCCGCACCGGCACCGACACCCTCCCTGCGCCCGAGCGAGGCCCCCATGCACCAGAGCACCCTCTCCCAGACCCTGCTGACCTGGACCCTGGCCGGCGCCGCCCTCACGGTGGGCGGGGCGGCGTTCGCGGCCGACGACCTCTACGCCGCGGCGCCCCCGGCCGGCTCGGCCTTCGTCCGGGTCGTCCACGCCAAGCCCGGCGCAGCGGCGGCCCCGGCGACCGTCGGCGGAAAGAGCGCCGGCAGCGTCGCCTTCGGCCAGGCCAGCGCCTACATCGTCGTGCCCCAAGGCGAGCGCGAGGCGGCGGTCGGCGGCGCGACGAGCAAGCTGACCGTCGCAGCGGGCGGCTTCTACACGGTGGCCCTGACCGCGAGCGGCGTGACCGTCGTGGCGGACGGCACCAACAGCAACCTCGCCAAGGCGCTGCTCAGCGTCTACAACTTCTCGGGCAAGCCGACGCTCGATCTGAAGACCGCCGATGGCGCCCAGACCGTGGTCGCCGGCGTGGCGGGGGGCGCGGCGGGCAGCCGGGCGGTCAACCCGCTCACCACCGGGCTGCTGGTGACCAGCGGGGCCGAGACCGTGTGGACCCAGCCCCCGGTCACCCTCGACCGCGGCGCCGCCTACAGCCTCATCGTGCTCGGGCCGCCCGAGAAGCCCTCGGCCACCTGGGTGAAGAGCAGCACCAAGGCCAACTGAGGCGCACAGACCGACCTGCGTCGGCGCGGCCCCGGCCGCGGCGCGCCGCCCCGACCCACCCCCGGCGCCCGGTGCCCCGTGGTCTTCTCGTCCGGCCTGTTCCTGTTCTTGTTCCTGCCGATCTTCCTCGGCGTCTACTTCGCGGCGCCCGAGCGGTGGCGCTCGCTGGTGATCCTGCTCGGCAGCTGGGCCTTCTATGGCTGGTGGCGGTGGGACTTCCTGCTGCTCTTCGCCGGGATCAAGCTCTGGGTCTACCTCGCGAGCCTCGGCACCGAGCGGGCCCAGGCGCGGGGCGACGCGAAGGCCGCGACCCGGGCCACCGCGATCGGCGTGGTCGGGGCCCTCGCCTCGCTGGGCTGGTTCAAGTACGCGGGCTTCGGCGTCGAGAACCTCAACCTGCTGCTCGCCGGGCTCGGCCTGCAGCCGCTGGTCATGGCGCCGATCATCCTGCCCATCGGCATCAGCTTCTACGTCTTTCAGGCGGTCAGCTACGCCATCGACGTGCACCGCGGCGACGCGAAGCCCGCGCGCAGCTTCCTCGACTTCGCGGCGTTCATCGCGCTGTTCCCGCAGCTCGTCGCCGGTCCGGTGCTCCGCTACAAAGACGTGGCCGACCAATTCGAGCACCGCACCATTGGCCGGCACGACCTCGCCATCGGCGCGACCCGCTTCATGGGCGGCTTTTGCAAGAAGGTGCTGGTCGCCGACGCGGTCGCGCCGCTGGCCAACGCGGTCTTCGACCTGCCCGGGCTCGGCACCCCAGGCGGCCCCCCGATCGGCGCCGCGGACGCCGCGCTGGCCATCGTCGCCTACACCGTCCAGCTCTACTTCGACTTCTCGGGCTACTCCGACATGGCCATCGGCCTCGGCCGCATGATGGGCTTCCACTTCCTCGAGAACTTCGACCACCCCTACATCAGCAAGAACATCACCGAGTTCTGGCGGCGCTGGCACATCAGCCTCAGCTCGTGGCTGCGCGACTACCTCTACATCCCGCTCGGCGGAAACCGCCTCGGGCGCGCCCGCACCTACCTGAACCTCTGGCTGACGATGGTGCTCGGCGGCATGTGGCACGGGGCGAGCTGGAACTTCGTGCTCTGGGGCGTCTGGCACGGCACCCTGCTCGGCGTCGAGCGGCGGCTGGGCGAGGCGCGCGGCGGCAAGGCCCCGAGCTGGGGCGCGCTGCCGACGCTGGGCCTCGTGATGGTCGGCTGGGTGCTGTTCCGCGCCAAAGATCTGCCCAGCGCGGCGGCGGTGCTCGGCGCGCTGGGCGGCCCCGCGCTGGGGGCGGCCAGCTGGGGCTTCAGCCCGCTCATCGCCTGGCAGCTCAAGGGCTGGTCGCTCACCGTGCTCGCTCTCTCCATCCCCTTGATCTTCGGCGGCGCGGCCTGGCGCCGGGCCTGGGCCCACGCCCAAGCGCCCGAGCGCCTGCGCCTCGAGCGCTGGCAGCTCGCCTTCATCCCGGCCTTCGTGCTCGCGGTGCTCCGGCTGAGCGCGCAGAGCTACACGCCGTTCTTGTACTTCCAGTTCTAAGCGGGCGGGGGGCCAGCCCCCCGCAACGCCCCCCGTCAAGGCCAGCCGGCTGGCACCAAGCCCCAGGTGACCCCATGTCCGACGCCCTGGCCCACGCCTTGACCGACGCACAGGTGGCCGAGACGGTCGAGACCTTCGACCGCCGGGCCGCGCTCTACGCCGCGCGCTACGCCGCCCACCCGCCCTACATCGCGACCTTTGACGTGCTGCTGGGCATGATGGGGCCCGACCACCTCCGGGTGCTTGACCTCGCCTGCGGGCCCGGCAGCTTGGGCCTGCATCTGCGCAGCCGCCGGCCCGGGCTCGCGCTCACCGGGACCGACCTCTCCCCCGCCATGCTCCGCCACGCCGCCGCGGCCTGCCCCGCCGCGCGGTGGCTGCAGCTCGACCTGCGCGACACGCACCGCATCGAGGGCGTCTTTGACGTGGTGGCCTGCGCCTTCGGGCTGCCCTACCTCGACGCCGCCGGGGCCGCGGCGCTGCTCGACGCCTGCGCCCAGCTGCTGCGGCCGGGCGGCCTGCTGTACCTGAGCACCATCGGCTGCGCGCCCGAGCTGCGGTCCCAGCAGAGCGCCCTCGGCGACCGGGCCTGGCGCTGCGGGCACCCGCCAGAGCGGCTGCGCCCGGCGCTCGAGGCCAGAGGCTTCACGCTGCGCTGGAGCGATGAGCTGCTCCAGGGTGACGATCTGGAGCACTTCTTCATCGCGCAACGCGAGGGTTGAGCCTGGCCCACGGCGGTCCGATCAGCCCTCGTCGTCGTCCTCACGCCGCCGCCGCGGGGGACCGCCGCGCGCCGGGCGGGGGCCGCGATCATCGACGCCGGCGCCGCCGCGCGCGGGGCGCGGGCCGCGGTCGCCGCCGCCTCCGCGGTCAGGCCGCGGGCCACGGTCCTCGAAGCCGCCGCCACGGTCGGGCCGCGGGCCGCGCTCATCGAAGGTGCCGCCTCCGCCTCCACGGTCGGGCCGAGGGCCGCGGTCACTTCCGCCTCCGCGGTCGGGACGCGGACCACGCTCATCGAAGCCGCCGCCTCCGCGGTCGGGACGCGGACCACGCTCATCGAAGCTGCCGCCTCCGCGGTCGGGACGCGGGCCACGCTCCTCGAAGCTGCCGCCTCCGCCGCCGCGGTCGGGACGCGGGCGACGGTCCTCGAAGCCGCCTCCTCCGCGGTCGGGACGCGGGCCACGGTCCTCG
>JBJONS010000681.1:0-7932 GCA_046051725.1 Pseudomonadota bacterium
CGGCCCCCCTTGGCGGGGGATCCAAGGGGCCCCGCGGGCCCCTTGGCCGGGGGCCTGGGGGTCGGAGACCCCCGGCATCCGCGGTGCAACAGCTCGTTGGCAGCGAGAACGGCCTCGTCAACTCGATGAGGCCAGCCGTCGAAAGCGCGAGCCGAAGCAAGCGAAGCCGGTATGAGCCGCGGCCGCGGCGCTGCGGCGCCCGCGCGCAGCCGAAAAGAACGGACGGGGTGAGCGCGATGAACGCTCACCCCGTCGTCGTTGTGGAGAGGGTCGGCCCGCGGGCCGGGTCCTCAGCCGCCGATGAGCCCGGCCACGTCCTCGTGCAGCGACGAGGTGGGGCCCTTGAGCAGCTTGACGTAGCCGCGGGTGTGCTCGCTCTTGGCCCACCAGTCGCCCTTGCCGTCGGGGGTCGAGAAGACCTGCAGGGTCTCGGCCTTGCCCTTCTCGTCCTCGAGGCGGAGCGAGAACTTGAGCTCGAGGCCATCGAAGGTGTCGGTGGCCTCGGCATAGGCGGTGGACTTGAGCTTGAGCGCCTTGTCCATCCAGGTCTTGAGCTGCTCGTCGGTGGCGTCCGGCGCACTGGCCCGGACCCAGGCGGCATTCTCGATGTCCTGCGCGTTCTTGTGCAGCACGTCGAGGCTGCCGGCGCCGCCGCCGATGGTGACCTTGCTGACCTTCTGGGGGTCGAGCGACCACAGCGTGCGGTCGGGCAGGCGGGTGCGGGCGTACTTGAGCGGCCGCAGCAGCTCGTCGTCGACCAGGAAGACCTCTTGGGTGCTGGTGTCGCGCACGTAGCGGTCCCGCGTGCCGTAGACCTCGCCGCCGACCTCGAGCTTGATGGTCTTGCCCTTGCGGCTGATCTCGAGGAACTCTTCGACCTTGTCGAGGCCGGTGGTCTCGAGCTTGTCGGGGGTCAGCTCGAGCTTGCGGATCGCGAGCAGCGGCGAGAGGCTCTTGGCCAGCTTGCCGGCCTCGTCGCCGGCCTTCCAGACCTGGGTGCTCTCGTCGTAGGTCGGCTCGGCGTCCGCGGGCGCGGCGGCGGGCGCGGGCGCGGCCTCGGGGGTCGCGCTCGGGCCGGCGGGGGCCTCGCCGGCGGTGGGCGCGGGCTGCTCGGTGGGCGGAGGGGCCGGGGCCTTCTTCTCGGTCCACTTGGTGTAGGTCACCTCCCAGTACTCGCCGGCGGCGTCGGTCTTCTTGACGATGACCGCCTTGTCCTTCTTGTCGGCGAGCCAGGTGATGGACTCGAGCTCGGCCTCTTCGCCCTGCAGCAGGACGACCTTGCCGTCGAGCTCCAGCGCGGGGGCGGCGGTGTACTTGGCCCAGGCCCCGGCGCTCAGCAGGGCGAGCAGGCCGCCGTAGACAGCGGCGCTCAGCGTCATCCGGTTCATCGGGAGCCTCCCTTCTTGCGGCGCAGGACGATGCGGGCCATGCCGAGGCCGAGCAAGCTCAGCGGGGTGATGAAGGCGGTGCCGTAGAAGATCCAGCCCTGGCCCTCTTTGGAGTGCTCGATCTTGACGTCCTCTTCGCTGTTGACCGTGCCGGCCATCGCGTCGTCTTCGGCCAGCCAGGCGAAGATGTCGATGGCGGCCTGGTAGTTGGCGGGGAGGCGCTCGGGCACCATCGCCACGTCGCTGGCCCAGGTGCTGTCGGCGACGACCACCACCCGGTACTCGGGGGCGGTCTTGCCCTCTTCGGGCGGCGGGGCGTCGGCCACCGGGCCCGAGGCGGCCATGGCCAGCGTCCAGGCCTGGCGCTTCTCGGCGTCGGCGTCGAAGGTGTAGTCGCCGTCCTTGTCGCCCCAGACCTCGGCCAGCGAGCGGGTGGTGACGGTGCGCTTGGCGCCCGCCGCCACCGCGCCCTCTTCGATCAGCGCGCCGGCGCCGAGGAAGACCTCGATGGCCTCGCGGCTGTTGCGCGAGAGCGTCGTGACCGAGGGGTGGGTCAGGTACTTGTTGGTGATGATGTTGCCGCGGTCGGCCGGGCCGCGGGTGCGGGGCAGGAAGTTCGTGTCGCTGGCCAGGGTGACGCTGCCGTCAAAGGCCATGCCGATGGGCTGCAGCAGGGCGCTCATGTCGGCGGCGCCCGGCTCGAGCAGCACCAGCAGGCTGCCGCCCTTCGCCCGGTAGCTGTTGAGCGAGGTCAGCTCGGCCTCATCGAGGGCCGAGGTCGGCGCGGCGACGACCACCGCGGTGGCGTCATCGGGCACGGCGTTGGCGAGGCCCTCGGCCAAGCCGAGCTCTTTGACCTTGAAGTTGAGCCCGGTGAGGATCTTCTTGAGGTTCGCGATCTTCCGCTCTTGGTCGGTGTCGCTGTCCCAGAACATCTCGCCGTGGCCGACGGTGAAGTAGACCGTGCGCTTCTCGCGCACCGCGCGGAACAGGCCGTCCCGCACCTCTTCGTCGAGCTTGCGCAGCTTGCGCTTGGCGCTGTCGAAGTCCTTGCCGATGTTGACCTTCTGCAGCTGCCGGTCTTCGCCCTCGCCGCGCGAGAAGACGATGGTGCCGTTGTCGCGGACTTGCAGGTCTTTGGCCAGCTCGGGCTCGAGCGCGTGATCGACGTAGTGCACGCGGAAGCGGGTGTTCTCGAGCTCGCCGAAGTAGGTCTTGAGCTCGTCGGTGACGTCGCTGGCGGTCGGGAAGAACAGGTAGACGTCGACCGGCTCATCGAGGCCGTCGACGACCGCCTTGGTGCTCGTGCCCGGGCGGGCCGTGCGGAAGTAGCCGAAGTCCCACCGCTTGTTGAGCTCGGCGCCCAGGTAGTTGAGCGGGAACAGCATCGCGATGGCCAGCGCCGCGCCGAGGCCGCCCACGCCCGCCTCGCGCACCCGCGCCGGCATGACCAGGGTCGGGCTCTCGGCCAGGGCCCGCTCGACCGCGAGCAGGCCGAGCGCCGCCGCCGACCAGAGGATCGGCCACAGCGCGCCGATCACGACGCGGTAGCGCGCCTCGGCCTCGTCGTCGCCAAAGCCGATGCCATCGACGACCACGTCGAGGCTGAGCCCGTAGACGGCGAAGGAGGCGATGCCCAGCGCGCCGTAGACCAGCGACTGCCGGTGGGCCGGGCGCTGGTCGGGGGCAGCGGCGTTCATCTTGCCGACGGCGGCGCCGATGCCGGCGAGCACCACCAGCAGGCCGGCCCCAGACAAGCCGTAGCGCAGCGGGTCTTCACCGCCGAGGATGCGCTCGCCGAGCAGCAGCAGGAAGGAGCCGAGGAAGAAGAGGATGCCGGGGAGTCTCACTTCCACCTCCGCGCCTGCAGCACGCGGGTCGACAGCAGGAGGAATCCGAAGACCACAGACGCGTAGTACACGAGGTCTTCCGTGTTGATGCGACCGCGCATGAACGGCTGGAAGTGCCGGTCATAGAGCGCGATGTAGGCGAGCACGCCGCTGACCGGCGCCTCGGTCTGTGTGCTCAGCAGCCAGCCGAGCAGCATGAGCACCAGGAAGACGCCGCCGAGGATGGCGGCGAGGACCTGGTTCTTGGCCAGCGCGCTCGCGAAGGTGCCAATCGAGATGGTGGCGGCGCCGAGGCAGGCGAGGCCGAGGTAGCCAGCGCCGATCTGGGCCCAGCTGACCTTGCCGTTGAGCTGGATGAGCGCCGGCATGTAGATGGTCAGCGCGGTGACCAACATGAGGAAGCCCCAGGCGCCGAGGAACTTGCCCGCGACCACTTGGCCCTCGGTCACCGGGGCGCTCTCGAGCAGCACCATCGTGCCCGACTGGCGCTCTTCGGCCAGCAGCTTGATGGTGAGCACGATGCCCGCGATCATCGTCGTGCCGCTCGAGAAGTAGAAGAACTTCTCGAGCACGTCGGCGGAGTACTGGGCCTTGTCGGTGACAGCCACGGCGTTGAACAGCAGGCCGTCGATGAGCAGCACGAGGAACAAGATCACCCAGCCCCACCATGTGTTCAGGTAGGTGCTGAGCTCTCGCCGCGCCAGCAAGAGGGTAGCGTTCATGCGGCACCTTCACGGGTCAGGTCAAGGAAGGTCTGCTCGAGGTCATCGCGGGCGTCTTCGACCCGGCGCACCCGCTGGCCGGCGCCGACCAGGGCGGCGATGAGCTCTTCGCGCTGGTCGCCGGTGAGGTTGACCAGCACGTCGACGATGCCGTCGGCCTCGCCCTCGAGCGTCGCGGTGCGCACGTTGGGCATGGACCGCAGCAGGCCGAGCAGGGCGGCGGACTCGCCCCGCACGCCGACCCGCACGAGGTGGCCCTCGCCGTGGCTGTGCAGGTCGCGCTCGGCGCCGGCGTAGACGATGCGGCCCTTGCGCAGCACGAGCACCCGGTCGCAGGTCTGCCGCACCTCGGGGAGGATGTGGCTGCTGACCAGCACCGTGCACTCTTTGCCCAGATCCCGGATGACCTTGCGCATCTCGATGATCTGCTCGGGGTCGAGGCCCGAGATCGGCTCGTCGAGGATGACCAGCTTCGGCTTGTGCAGGATGGTGGCGGCGATGCCGACGCGCTTGCGGTAGCCGTGCGACAGCTCGTCGATCACCCAGTGCTCGCGGCCCTTGAGCTGGCAGCGCTCGATCACCTCGGGGATGCGGCGCTCGACCTCGGCCGCCGGGACCCCGCGGAGCTGCCCGACGAAGCGCAGGAACTCGGTGACGGTCTGCTCGACGTAGAGCGGCGGCGTCTCGGGCAAAAAGCCGATGCTTTTGCGGAAGGACTCGGGCGCGGTGGCCATGTCGACGCCGTCGACGCGCACCGTTCCGGCCGAGGGCGGCAGCAGCCCGGCGATGACCTTGAGCGTGGTGGTCTTGCCGGCGCCGTTGAGGCCGAGGAAGCCCACCACGGTGTTGTCACCGATCTGGAAGCTGACGTCGTCAACGGCCCGGTGCTGGCCATAGTAGCGGCTGAGGTGGTCGACCTCGATCATGCGCGGCCTCGGCCTGGGGTGGGCCCAGGCATCCAGCGGGGGATGGGCGGGGACCGGGGCAGGTGGGCGCGGCGCAGCCCCACCACCTGCACCGCAGCGGCCGGTCCCCGGGCGGCCGGGCTCGCTAAGCACGGGGCACAACCCGGTCAAGGGCCAGCGGCCCTCCGTGGCGCCCGTGCGAATTCAAACCTTTTGGCGCGCGGGCCCGCGGGGCGTGGCCCAGCGCCCGCGGTTAGCTGCCGCCCTCGCCCACCTGCTCCCCCGCCGCGGCCCGCCTGCGGCTGCCCTTTGGAGGCCCCCTTGTCCCAGCAAGACGCCGCGGTCGACGCCAACGAGGCCGCCGCTGCCCCCGTGGTGGTTGACGCCGCCGCCCAGCTTTACCGCGTCCGCCACAGCCTCGCGCACGTGCTCGCGCAGGCCGTGCTTGAGCTGCGGCCCGGCTCGACCCTGGGCTTTGGTCCGCCGATCGACGACGGCTTCTACTACGACTTCATCATCCAGGGTGACCCGATCACCGACGCGGACTTCCCGGCCATCGAGGCCGCGATGAAGAAGTTCTTGACCAAGGGCACCCTGCCTTTTGAGCGCGAAGAGCTGCCCGCGGCCGACGCGCTCGAGCGCATCGCCGGCATGAACGAGCCCTACAAGGCCGAGTACGCCCGCGAGCTCATCGAGAAGAAGGGCCTCGGCACCCTGACCTTCTACAAGACGGGCCCCTTCCTCGACATGTGCGACGGCCCCCACGTCGACAGCACCCGCGAGCTGCGCAAGGCGGGCTTTAAGCTCAAGTCGGTCGCCGGCGCCTATTGGCGGGGCAACTCGAACAACGCCATGATGACCCGGCTCTATGCGTGGTGCTTTGCGAGCAAAGAAGAGCTCGAGGCCCACGTGACCGCGTGGCGCGAGGCCCAAGAGCGCGACCACAAAAAGCTGGGCAAAGAGCTCGACATTTTTGTCATCGACGAAGACATCGGCAAGGGCCTGCCGCTGTGGCTGCCCAACGGCACCGTGCTGCGCGACGAGCTCGAGAAGCTGGCCAAAGAGCTCGAGTTTAAGCGCGGCTACCACCGCGTCTCGACCCCGCACCTGACCAAGGTGGGGCTCTACTACCAGACCGGACATATGCCCTACTATGAGTCGCATATGTACCCGATCATGGAGCTCAAAGAGACGGTCGAAGGCCCGGATGGCAAGACCCAGCAGGTGCGCGAGGCCTACTGCCTCAAGCCGATGAACTGCCCGCACCACCACAAGATCTTCGCGAGCCGCAAGCGGTCCTACCGCGACCTGCCCCTGCGCTTCGCCGAGTACGGCCAGTGCTACCGCTTTGAAGACAGCGGCGCGCTCTCGGGCCTGCTGCGCGTGCGCGGCATGTGCATGAACGACGCGCACATCTACTGCACCGAAGACCAGATCCACGCCGAGTTCCTCTCGGTCATGGACCTGCACCGCGATCTGTACGACATCCTCGGCCTCAGCAACTACTACATGCGCTTCTCGACCTGGGACCCCGAAGATCCCAAGGGCGCGGCCAAGTACGTCAACGACCCCGAGGCCTGGGAGAAGAGCCAGCACCTCGTGCGCCAGGCCATGATCGACTCGGGCCTGCCGTTCAAAGAGGTCAAGGGCGAGGCGGCCTTCTACGGCCCCAAGATCGACGTGCAGTTCCGCACGGTCACCGGCCGCGAAGAGACCGCGAGCACCAACCAGCTCGACTTCGCCGTGCCGGCCCGCCTGGGCCTCGAGTACACCGGCGCCGACAACCAGGGCCACCGCCCCTACGTCATCCACCGGGCGCCGCTGGGCACCCACGAGCGCTTCATCGCCTTCCTGATCGAGCACTACGGCGGGGCCTTCCCCACCTGGCTGGCCCCGGTGCAGGTGCGCCTGCTCACCGTCTCTGAGCGCTTCGACGAGTACGCCCACAACATCGTGAACGACCTGCGGCAGCGCCACATGGTGCGGGCCGAGGTCGACCTGAGCAGCGAGCGGGTCCAGAAGAAGATCCGCACCGCGGCGGTCGAGAAGGTCCCCAACGTCCTGATCATCGGCGAGAAAGAGGTCGAGAACGGCACGGTCACGCTGCGGCGCTACGGCGTCGAGCAGCAAGAGACCCTGTCGGTCGCCGCCTTCACCGACCGCGTCGTGCGCAGCATCCAGGCCCGGTCGCGGGCGCTGCTCGACTGAGCGGCTGGGCGGCTGGGCGCCCGCGGAGGCGCTTAGCGGGCAGGCGCGCCCTTGAGCTTGACGACCAGCGCGTCAATCTCGGCGATGTTGCGCCGCGACTGGCCGAGGTAGTCATAGACCTCGGTCCGCGGCTGCTCGAGCGGGTCGAGCACGACGTGGTGGATGCCGGCCGGCAAGGCGGCGATCACCTCGGGGCGGGGCTGCGCCTCCCACAGCAGGGCTTGGCCGCCGCCGTCGACCCAGGCCTGGGCGGCGGCGACCGCCGCGGCCGGGGGCGGCGCCTCGGGGTCGAGGGTCAGGTCGTGCAGCTGCAGGCCGTAGCGGCGGGCCGCGTAGGCGAAGCTCGGGTGGTTGGCCGCCAGCTTCGCGCCGGCCAGCGGGGCCCAGGCCGTGGCCAGCGCGCCGTCGAGCTCGGTCAGCCCCGCCTTGAGCGCCTTGAGCCGCTGCTTGACCTCGGTCTCGGCGGCCGGCCGGGCGCGGATCAGCGCCGCGGCCACCGCCTCGGCCTGCAGGGCGTAGGTCTGCGGGTCGCCCCAGGTGTGCGGGTCGACCGCGCCGTGGCTGTGGGCCCCGGCGGGGCCGTGGCTGTGGGTGGTGGCGGCACCGGCGATGGTCGGCACGCCGTCGGCGGCCCGCACGAGCTTGCTCTCGGGCAGCGCCGCGGTGGCCATCCAGGCCTCAAAACCCGCGCCGTTCGCCACGATGAGATCGGCCTCAGCGAGGCTCGAGACGAGGGCGCCCGGCGGCTGCCAGTGGGGCGGGTCCTCGCCCGCCGGCAGGATGAGCGAGACCATCGCCCCGCTCGGCGCCAGCCGCCGGGCCAGCCAGTCGGCCGGGTAGCTCGTCGTTTTGACCGACA
>JBJONS010000682.1:0-8942 GCA_046051725.1 Pseudomonadota bacterium
GCCAGCCCTGCGCGGCGGTCGAAGCGGAGGGCGAAGACCGCGGCCTGAGCTGCGAGGCCTAAAGCCGGCCGGCACAGACGCACGCGCCCCCCTGCCGTCCACCCACCCGCAGCCGAGCCCTCCGCGGCGCCGCGCACTGTGCCGCCGCAGGCGCATCCGCCCACCCACCCGCAGCCGAGGCCTTCGCGGCGACGGGTTCATCGCCCACAACAGCCCCAAAACGCGCCGCCTCCTGGGGGTTTCCAAAGGGGGGCCGCAGCGCGCAGGCGCGCGGCGCTGCCATGCGCCGCGCGAAGCCTGCGCGCGGGCCCCCCTTGGCGCGGGATGCAAGGGGGCGCGCAGCCCCCTTGCCCCTGGGGGTCCGGGGGCGGGGCCCGCCCCCGGCCTGCGACAAACCACAAGCCCGAGCCGGCGCAACCAACTTCGCCGAAGCCAAGGCCGCAGCCGCGCACCACCCAGCCGGGCCGGAACCGGCCGCGGAGCGTCACCACTAAGCCCACAGGGCCCGCGGAGCGTCACCGCCAAGCCGAAGGCCCCCGGGGAGCGTCACCACCAATCCAAAAAGCCCCGCGGAGCGTCTCAGACGACCGAGACGCTGATGACCTGCACCGGCGCCTTAGGCCGCCCGCTGCTGGAGCCCTGGCCCTCGATCTTCTTCACCACGTCGAGGCCCTCGGTGATCTTGCCGAAGACCGGGTGCTTGCTCGGGGTGCGGGTGTCGAACCAGTCGAGGTAGGCGTTGTGGACGGTGTTGATGAAGAACTGGCTGCCGCCCGAGTTCGGGGAGCCGGTGTTCGCCATCGACAGGGTGCCCGGCTCGTTGCTGAACTTGGCGTTCGGCAGGAACTCGTCCTGGATGTTGCCCGAGGGCGGGCCGCCGGTGCCCGCGCGGGGGCTGTTGGCGTCCTTGCTGTAGGGGCAGCCGAACTGCACCATGAAGTTCGGGATGATCCGATGGAAGTGCAGGCCGTTGTAGAAGCCGCTGTTCGCCAGGCTGATGAAGTTCTTGGCGGTGATCGGCATCTGCTCGAGGTAGATCTCGGCCTTGAAGCTGCCGAGGCTGGTCTCGAAGGTCGCGATGGGGTTCGTCATGAGCGCTCCAGGGCCCCGGCGGCGGGGGCCGGGTGCGGGCCCGCGCGGGGCGGGCCGGGGGAGGTGCGGGGCGTGTGCGCCGACGGGCGCGCGCCGAAGGCGACCACCGGCCTGGCGGTCGCCCCGGCGCGGCTATCCCGACCCGGGCGCGCGGGGCGAGGCCCGGCCGCGTTAGCCGCGCCCGGGGAGGCCCCATGACACCCAGGCCACACCGGCTGCTTTTCGTCTGCACCGCCAACATCTGCCGCTCTCCGATGGCGGCGGGCTGGGCGCAGGCGCTGGCGGCCGGCCGCGGCCTGCCGGTCGAGGTGCGCTCGGGCGGCACCATGGGCCTCATCGGGCGGCCGGCCGACCCGCTCGCCGTGCGCGTGATGGGCGAGGTGGGCATCGATCTCAGCGCCCACCGCAGCGGCGGCCTCGAGCCGGCCCTGCTGGCCTGGGCCGACCAGATCTTCGTGATGGAGCTGCGCCACCAGCTGTTCATCGCCGAGCACCGCGCCGCCGCGGCCCACAAGATCCTGCAGCTCGGCAGCCTCGGCGGGGCGATGGAGGTGCCCGACCCGGTCGGCGGCTGGCGCTGGCGCTTCCGCCGCAGCCGCGACCTGCTGCGGCGCTGCGTCGAGGGCCTGCTGCCCCACCTCTCTCCGGCCGGGGTCGAGGTCGAGGGCTGAGCGGGGGGCCCGGGCGCCGCCTCGCGCGCGCCAGGCCGACCGGAGCGCCGGCCGCAGGCCGGGTCGCGCAGCGACCGAGCCCCTTGGGGGCGAGCGCGGAGGGGGGCCGCCGGCGGCGCAGCCGCCGGGGCGCCCAGCCTCGGGTGCGCGGCCCCCGCCGGAGCCGCCACCGCCGCCCCGCTCACTCGATGAAGCGGTCCTCGTCGAAGGACCAGGTGCGGCGCGCGGTGGCGTTCGGGGCGACCTCGACCTTGAACGACTTGCGGCGGCCGTCTTCGCTGTCGAGGACGACGACGTGGGCGCCGGCCTCGACCTGAAAATTGTAGAGCGGCGAGTCGCGGATGAAGCGGCCGTCGACCGTGACCCGGGCCTTGGGGATCGACGAGATGGTCAGCAGCCCCGAGCCGGTGGCGACCTCTGCCGAGCTGGCGGCGGGGGCAGGCGCCGGGGCAGGGGCCGGGCGCGGGGCGGCGCCCGCCGGCTCGGGGCGCGGCGCCTCTGGCGGGCGCTCTTTGGGGGCCTTGGGCGCAGGCGCGGCGGGCGCGGGCTCATCCACCGGGGTCGCCAGGGCCGCGGCGGACGACGCAGCAGACGAACCGGCGGACGACGCCGGCTTGGGGGCGGCCGCGGGCTTGGGCGCCGCCACCGCCGCGGGGCTCGGCGCGACCACCCGCGGGCGCTCGAGCAGCCGCCAGCCGGTGAACCCGATGACCGCCAGCGCGGTGAGGGTGAAGAGCGCCGCGAACAGCGGGCCCAGGCGCTGCGGGGCCGGCGCGCCGCTGCGCCGCAGCGAGTCGGGGCGGAGGCCCGGCTGCAGCTCGGCGCCCATGCCCGCGCCGACGCTGACCGGCAGACCGGGGCCGTCGGGCAGCGGACCGGCCCCGAGGCCCGCCCCGAGCCCGGCGGGGCCCATCGCGGCGGGGGCGATGAGCGCGGTGCTCGCGCGGCGGGGCGGCTCACCGCCGTCGGCCTGGCGGTCGAGCGCGACCATCTGCTGCTGAAAAGCGACGAGGCCCTCGCGGCTGAGCACCGGGTCGCCGACGATGCCGGCCAAGGCCCGGGCCATGTCTTCGGCGCTCGCGTAGCGCGCGGCGGGATCGCGCTGCAGCGCCCGGATCAACACGTTGCCCAGCGGACCGGCCTGGCCCATGATGCGCGCCGCGCGGCGGGCGGCCTCGTCTTGCTCGAGCAGCGCGCGGATGATCGACTCGTCTTTCTCGGGGAACAGCGGCTCGAGGGTCAGCATCTCGAAGAGCACGACCGCGAGGCCGAAGATGTCGGCAGGCGCGCCCACGTCGAGGCAGAGGGCCTGCTCGGGCGCCATGTAGCCCCAGGTGCCCCGCACCGCGCCGCGGCTCTCTTGGGTGACCAGCGCCTTGCTGATGCCGAAGTCGAGCACCTTCACCGCGCCCTGCGGGTTGAGCATCAGGTTGCTTGGCTTGATGTCGCGGTGCACGAGGCCCAGCATGTTGCCGGCCTCGTTGCGGGCGGTGTGGGCGTGGTGCAGGCCCTCGGCGACCTGCCGGCCGAGCTCGGCGACGATGGGGCGGCCGATCTGCTGGCCGTTGCGCCGGCTGAGGCTGATGCAGCGGCGCAGCGTGACGCCCTCGACGTACTCCATCACCAAAAAGTAGACGCCGTCGTCGAGGTCGAAGTCCTGGATCTGGACCAAGTTCTGGTGGTTGAGGAGCGAGCCGATCCGCGCCTCGTTGATGAACAGGTCGCGGAAGCGGGCCTCACCGGCGAAGTCGGGCAGGATCACCTTGATGGCGACCCGGGTGGTCACGCCGGCGATGCTCTCGCGGCGCCCCTCGTACACCCGCGCCATGCCGCCCGACGAGATCGGCCGCACGATGCGGTAGCGCCCGAGCCGCGCGGGCGTGCCGTCGGCGAGCCTGGGCTGCGGGGGAGAGGTGGGCGAGGGGTTCATGGGCTCCGCGCGGCGGCACCGCCGGCGCAAAGTACCACGCTCGCCGCCCCGAGGCCCCCGCCAGGTCTGGGCGCGCGCGACGGGAGCGGGCCGCAGAGGGGCCAGCGCGCCCGACGGCGCCTGACGCAGCGTCAAGGGCCCGGCTGTGGCCCGACCTCAACGGTCCCGCGGCTCAGGGCCGGGGCGCCCACGCGGCGTCGAGCTCGAGCGGGGCGACGCAGAGGGGCGCGAGCGGCCGCAGCCAGAGCTCTTCGAGGACGACGCCGAGCGCGCCGCCCTGACCGCCCAGCGCCGCGAAGACCGCGGCGGGCAAGCGGGGCGCCGTGGCCTGCGGGGCGCGGACCTGGGCGAGCAGCAGCCGCAGGAGGCCGTGCCGAGGAGGCGCGAAGCGGTGCACGTGGACCCGGCCGGCCCCCGGCGCGAGGCCGGCGAGCAGGCGCAGGCGGGACAGCGCGACCTCGAGATCGCCGAGCCGGTCGACGAGGCCATGCGCGAGGGCCTGGCGGCCGGTCCAGATGCGCCCCTCGGCCACCGCCTCGACCGCGGCGAGGGGCAGGCCGCGGCCGCCGGCGACCACGGCCAAGAAGCGGGCGTAGGTGCGCTGCAGCGAGGCCCGGAACCGCTCGGCCTGATCGCGATCCCACCCGGTGAGCGGGCTGAGCAGCTCGGCGTCGGGCCCGACCGTGATGGACTCGGGGTGGACACCGAAGCGGGTCAGCGCGTCGCGCAGCACGATCTTGCCGCCCACCACGCCGATCGAGCCCGTGATCGTCGAGGGCCGGGCGATGATCTCGCTGCAGGGAGCGGCGATGTAGTAGCCGCCGCTGGCCGCGACGTCGCCGAGCAGGGCGATGACCGGCCGGGTATCCGCGAGGCGGCGCACGGCCCGGGCGATGAGATCGCTGGCCAGCGCGCTGCCCCCGGGGCTGTGGATCGCGAGCACCACGCCGGCGACCGAGGGGTCCGCGCGCAGGGCGTCGAGCAGCGGCACCACCTCTTCGGGGTCGATGCGGGGCCCCCGCTCGCCGGGCCCGGGCGGGCCGGCGCTGATCGGGCCGTCGAGCTCGACGACGCAGAGCCGCGGGCCGCCGGCGATGAAGCCGCGCAGGCCCGCCTCGGCGCGGCGCAGGCGCCACCACCAGCGCAGGTTGCGGGCGGGGGCCGGACCGCCGAGCAGCTGGTCGACCTCGGCGGCGGCCTGGTCGGGGTAGGCGAGCTGATCGACGCCGCCGGCGGCGTGCAGGTCGGCGGGGTCCAAGGGCGCGCGGCCGAGCAGGGCGCCGATCTGGGCCGAAGACCGGCGGCGATCCGCGGCGATGGTGGCCAGCGCCTCGTCCCAAAGACCGCCCAGCACGTGGGTCACCGCCTCGCGGTGGGGCGCGCTCGGCGCGTTGCGGGTGAAGCGCTCGCCAAAGGACTTGTAGGTGCCGGCGCTCATCAGGGTGGCCCGCACGCCGAGCAGCGCGAGGGCGTCGGCCAGGAAGGTCTGGCTCGACGCGAAGCCGGTCAGCAGCACCTCGCCGCTCGGGGTCAGGCTGCCCCGGTCGACCGCCGCCAGCAGCTGCAGGCCACGGAGGCCGACGGTGTCGGCGTGGGCGCTCACGAGCTTTCCGGCGGCCCGCAGCGCGAGGATGGCGTTGCGCAGGTCTTCGAGGGTCGCCCCGCCCACGGCGAGCTCTCGCAGGTCCAGATCGACCGCCCGCACCGCCGGCTCGTCGGCCAGCGCCCGCAGCAGCGCGGCCGGCGCCTCGGGCGCCCCGCGGTCGACGCCCAGCGGCACGCGCAGGGCCGGGCGGCCGCGCAGGCTGAGCGCGCGGAGGCCGGCGATGAGCAGCCAGGGCAGGCCGGCGAGGGCGCCGCGCAGCAGCGGCCCGAGGAACGAAGCCAAAGGACCCCTCCGGCGCGGGGACCCCGTCCACCGCGCCGCGGTCAGGCTAAGGCGCCGCCCGCGACGCGTCCGCTCGCGCCCCACCCGGCGCCCCCAAGGAGAGAGAATGACCCGCACGCCGACGTTCACGCCGCAAGAGGCCGCCGCGCTCGAGAACCTGCCGCACAGCGAGCTGGTCGATCTCGCGGTCGAGCTCGATCTGGTGGTGCCCGCGCGCATCGAGCGCATGTCCCTGCTCGGCGACGTGGTGGTGGCGCTGGCCGAGCGGGCGCGGACCGAGGGCCTGCCCCTGAGCCCCTATGACCGCGAGGACCTCGAGGCGCTGCCGGCCCAAGACCGGGCCGCGTTGGCGCGGCTGATTGGCCAGACCGACAACGTCGACGCGATCCTCAAGGCCTGCCAGAAGGTCACCAAGCGGTACCGCAGCGAGCGCCCGCGGTCCGCCGTGGCGCTGATGCTCCCCTCGCTGATCGGGCCGCTGGCTCGATGGGCGGCCGGCGGCTGAGCGCGGGGGGGCGAGGGCTCACAGCTGCCTGACCGGCGCCGCTTGACAGCGGGGAGGGGGACGCGTAACGGTGCGGCTGGAGCGCAGCCTGCAGGCCCCAAGCCCGCGGCGCGCCCCCTCGGCGGTGAGCTGGGGGGATGGGCCCAGCGGCGCGCGGCGATGCCCGAGCGCCGCTGAGCGGAGTGCGCGGCAGGCCCGAGGGCCATCCGGTGGAGGTCGCAGGTGTCCAAGAAGGAATGCCCGAGCTGCGGAGCCGAGGTCCCGGTCGAGGCCCACCGCTGCAAGCACTGCTTCCACGACTTCGCCGAGCAGCCGAAGACCAAAAGTGGTCCGGTGGTCTTCCTCGGCTTTGTGGCCGCGATGATGGTGGTGGGCGCCGGCATCACCTACCAAAACTACAGCTCACAGCGCAGCGATCGCGTCGTGGTCGATCAAGAGACGCGCACCTTCGTGGTGGCGACCACGTCGACGACCGGCATGGACAGCGAGCGGGTCAGCTTCGACAAGGTCACCAAGCTCGAGCACGTGATGGGCGGCGAAGAGGCCCAGTTCGAGGTGGTGGCGGTGACCAGCGACGGCGGGCGGTACATCCTGCAGCGCAGCGAAGAGCGCCCGCTGACCATCCAGGCGCAGCACTTCAGCGCGGTCATCGGCAAGCCCTTGGTCGAGGTCAGCAATTACAAGGGTTTTGGGGAGTAGACACGGCGTGCTCGATCAGGCCTTCGGGCGGCTCTCTCCTGACCTCGCGATCGACCTTGGCACCTGCAACACGCGGGTCTTCGTCAAGGGGCGCGGGATCGGCGTAGAGGTGCCGACGGTGGTCTCGGTCGAGCGCACCGGCAACGCCCGCCGGGTGGTGGCGCTGGGCGACGAGGCCAAGCGCATGCTGGGCCGGACGCCCGAGCACATCGAGGCCCTGCGCCCGGTGCGGGCGGGGCGGATTGAGGACTACGGCCTGGTGCAGGCGCTGGTCCAAGACTGCATCGAGCGCAGCCTCGCCGGGCGCTCGCTGGTGCGGCCGCGCATGGTCGTGTGCATGCCCCGCGACACCGAGGACGTGCAGCGGCGGGCGGTGCAAGAGGCCGCCCGCGCGATCGGGGCGCGCACCGTGCACCTCGTGTCCAAGGCGATGGCCGCGGCGGTCGGCGCCGGGATGCCCGTGCAGCAGGCGGTCGGCAGCGTGGTGGTCGACCTCGGCGGCGGGGTCACCGAGATCGCGGCGGCCAGCCTGGGCGCGCTTGTCGACACCGAGACGGTCAACCTCGGCGGGGATGACCTCGACGAGGCGATCGCCGCCTGGATCCGCGAGCAGCACAACGTCCTGGTCGGCTCGCGGGTGGCCGAGCTGGTCAAACAGCAAGCGGCGGCGGCCATCTTCGGCCGCGAAGAGCCTGACGTGGTCGTGACGGGCCGCGATCTGACCACGAGCATCCCGCGCGAGGTGCGGATCCGCGGGGGCAGCCTCGTCGAGGCCCTGGCGCCCTCCCTCGACCACATCGTCGAGGGGCTGCGCCGGCTGCTGTCGCGCATGAGCCCCGAGCTGTCCTCCGACGTGGCCGAGCACGGCGTGCTGCTCACCGGCGGCGGCGCGATGCTGCGCGGCGTCGACGTGTACATCCGCGAGGCGACCGGCCTGTCGGTGGTGGTGGCCGAGAACCCGGCCCACGCGACGGTGCTCGGCGCGGGCCGCCTGCTCGAAGACGACGGCCTGCTCGAGCGCCTGACGCTCTGAGGGTGGGGCAACGGGGCGCCAAGCGCGCCCCCTCCGGGCTCGCCGGGGCCCCGGGCCGCGCCGCGGTCGCGGCCCGCCCGGCTCGGCCGGCTGCGCCGGCGCCTGCGGCCCCTCCGGTCGCGCGGGCGCGGGGCCCGGCAGCACGGCGGCCCGGTTCCGGGCGGGCGCAGCGCGGCCATCGCCGAGGGCGACCGGCGCGGCGGGACCTCCCGCTCCGCCCGGGGCACGCCAAGGTCGGCGCGAAGGCCGCGACCACGCGCCGTCACGCCATCGCGGTAGAATCCGAGACCGACGCGCAGCACGCCGTCCGAAGCGAGCGGTTCCCACCCGCCTCCGCGCGGGCGAGGGTAAAACCGCGGCGATGGTCCGGCGCGCGCTGGCGTGGCCGCTCCGCGCGCTGGCCGCCCCCGCCCGATCCGGAGCGTCGATGACCTTCACCGCGCTGCTGTGCGCGCTGACCGCCCCCGCCTGGGCCAGCCTGCCCCCGGGCGCCGGCCAGACCGCGGCGCAGAGCCTGGCCGACGAGGCGGAGGCAAATCCCCGGCTGTTCATGCCGGCCATCGAGCTCGGTGTGCTCTGGCACGCGGAGCCGACCGTCGCGCCTGGCCCGGTGTTCCGCACCTCGGTCGACTACCGATTCAGGCGCTTGAATGCGCCATTCGTGCGGTTGGCCTACGATGCGACGACCGCCCGCATGACCCAGCGGCAGGGCGGGAGCCCCCGCTTGGTCGCGAACCTCGCCCTGCACGACATCAGCGTCGGCGGCGGCATGCGCGCCGGCGGGCCGCGGGTGCAGGGCGTCGCTGCGGCGCTCGTGGGGCTCCAGGTGGCCGAGGTCCCGTCGCTGCGGGGTCGGGGCGACGCGCTGGTCGTCGGCGTGCGCACGCAGGTCGGCGCCTTGGCGACGGTGGGGGCCGGCGTCGAGGCCTACTTCAGCGAGGACGCGGCGATCACCCTCGATCTCTCCGCGCGGGCGAGCTCGACGCCGCTGCAGCCCGGGGCCAACCCGTTCGCCGGCGCCCTCACCCTCGGCCTCGCGACGGCGCTCTGACCGCCTGCCCCGGGCCGGGCGCTGAAGGCAGGGCGCGCAACGGGCCGGCCCCTGCCGCGCGCGCCCAGACCGA
>JBJONS010000683.1:0-6259 GCA_046051725.1 Pseudomonadota bacterium
TGCCCCCCTGCCCACGCGGGCCGCCGGGCGCCCCTCGGAATAGCTCGGGCGCGGCCGCCGCAGCCCCCGCGCGAGGCCCCCGCGGGCCGCTTGGCCGGCGCGCGCGAGGCGGGGACGCGGCCCGGGCCGCGAGGAGCAGGGCGATGCGGGTGCTGGTGACGGGCGGCGCGGGCTTTGTGGGGTCGCACCTCTGCGACCGGCTGCTGCGCGAGGGCCACGAGGTGGTGGCCCTCGACAACTTGATCACGGGCGCGGTGCGCAACCTCGAGGCCATCGGGCTGGGCGCGGGTCGCCCCGGGCTGCAGCTCGTCCAGGCCGACCTCTGCGCCGGCGTTCCGGTCGAGGGGCGCTTTGATCGGGTCTACCACCTCGCCAGCCCGGCGAGCCCCATCGACTACGTCCTGCTGCCCTTTGAGACCCTCTACGTGGGCAGCGACGGCACCCGCGCGGCGCTCGAGCGCGCGGCCGCCGACGGCGCGCGCCTCTTGCTGGCCAGCACCAGCGAGGTCTACGGCGACCCGGCCATCCACCCCCAGCGCGAAGACTACTGGGGCAACGTCAACCCGATCGGCCCGCGCAGCGTCTACGACGAGGCCAAGCGCTACGCCGAGGCGCTCACCATGGCCTTTCACCGCTACCGCGGGGTCGAGGTGCGGATCATCCGCATCTTCAACACCTACGGGCCGCGCATGCGCGCCGAAGATGGCCGCGTGGTGCCCACCTTCATCCGCCAAGCCCTGCGCGGCGAGCCCCTGACCGTCTTTGGCGACGGCAGCCAGACCCGCAGCTTCTGCTACGTCGACGACCTCGTCGACGGCATGATCCGGCTGATGGAGTCGGGCATGACCGGCCCGTGCAACGTCGGGAACCCGCACGAGCTGACCATGCTCGAGTTCGCCGAGCACATCAACCGCGTCACCGGCAACCCAGGCGGCCTGCAGTTTCAGCCGCTGCCCACCGACGACCCCACCCGTCGGCGCCCCGACATCGGCCTCGCCCGTGAGGCCCTGGGCTGGGAGCCGACGGTCGACTTCGCCGAAGGGATCGCCCGGACCATCGCCTGGTTTGAGGCCGAGGGGCTCGGTCGAAGCTGAGCCGCGCCCGGCCGACCGGAGCGCGCCGCGCAGCGGCGGTCGCGCAGCGACGGAGCCCGCGCGGGCGCGGACCGTGGCCGCGCCCGGCGCCGCGGGCGACCGCGGAGGGGGGCCACGGGCGCCCAAGCGGCGCCCAACCGGCGCCCAAGCGGCGCCCAAGCGGCGCCCAAGCGGCGCCCCGCTCAGTCGAAGCGGTAGCCGATCCCCGCCTTGAAGGCCAAGAGCTGGTTGGCGCCGGCCTCTTGCTTCGGCGTGTTGATCACCGTGCCCGCGGCGTCGCTGTAGGGCTTGGGTGAGATCAGCGCCGTCCACGGGATCTCGATGAAGCCGATGGCGCCACGGGGTCCGTCAAAGGCGATGCCGCCGCCGGTGGTGACACCGAGGCTGACGCCGCCCTGCCGCTTGGGGTAGTCCACCGCGCCGGACAGGAGGGGATCGTCGTAGGCGTCGTAGAACCGGGTGGTCAGGCCGGCGAGGATGTAGGGCTTCACCGGCCCGTTGGGCAGGGTCAGGAAGCGGATCCGCGGCTCGATCAAGGCCATGACCGCGGTGCCTGCCGCGGGGCTGTGGCTGTAGATCTCGGCGGGCTCGGCCTGGCCGACCTGCCCTTGCTCGTAGCTCTCGTAGCCGATGCTGACGCGCTTGTGGCCGATCTGGACGCCGCCGAGCAGGCTCGCCTCCATCCACCAGAGCGGCGCGAAGCCGACCGCGCCGCCGACCATGAACCCGCTGCCGCGCACGAAGGACTCGTACTGGTAGGCGCCCGCCTCGGTGAAGGTCGAGCCGTCGTCGCCGGGCACCTCTTCGAACGAGACCCGCGTGTCGTAGACCCGGTCGACGTCGCCGAAGACCGCGCCGGCGTGCAGCTCGAGGAGCAGCGAGCCCGAGCGCACCAGCGCCTTCTCTTTCCAGTCCTCGTAGGACAGGCCGCTCTCTTTGTACCGGTCCCAGAGCCGGGGCGGGAGGCCAGCGGTGCGCCGCTCGAACTCGTCGGCCTCGCTCGGCGGGGCCCCCGGCGTCGACGCGCCGGGGTCCGGGGCGCCGTCGAGGTCATCGTAGGTGTTGACCGCGCCCGCGCCGCCCCCGCGGCCGGGCTCGCGCGCCGTGACGACCCCGCCCGCCTTGCGGGCCGGGACCAAGGCGATGATCTCTTGGCTCATCTGGGTCAGCCGCGCCGCGAAGGCCGGGATCTGCGCCTCGGGGAAGCGCTCTTCGACCAGCTCGATCGGCGAGCCGTCATCGGGGCCGTAGAAGCGCACAACAGCGTGAAGGATGCCCTTCTCGTACTCAATCGAGCCGACCATCGCGACCCGCCCTTGCGGGAAGTGGGTCCAGAGGATGGTGGTGCACTGCGGCAGATCAGCGCAGCCGTCGGCCACCTCGCCCGCGCGCTTCTGGATCTCGGACGGCGGCACAAAACCGACGCCCTTGTCGGAGAGCTGGTTCAGCACCTCTTCGGTCAGGCGCTCGGCCGGCGCGAAGTCGGACAAGCTGCGGGGGGTGATGGTGGGGACCAGGACGTCGGTCGCCGAGGCGGGCGCGGCGAGCAACATCATCAATGCGGCGGTGAACATGATGCGGACCCGGAGGAGGGCGTGGAGCGGGCGGCTCTATCCGCAGGCGCCGCCCCTGTCGGTGACGCGGCGGCGACGGCTTCAGCGCTCGCGGCGGGGTCCCGGGGCCCAGTCGGCCACCCGGTCGGCGCGAGACTCGAGGAAGCGCGCCAGGCGATGATAGTCGCTGTGCGGGCGGATGAGGCGGACCTCGGTCTTCAGCGTCTCGGCGTCGACGAGCCGATGAAACGGCACATAGTGCAGGTCGAGCTGGCCGCTGACGCTGACCATGTGCCCGTCGAGGCCCTCTTCGACGAGGGCACGGAAGGCGCCGATGCCGAGCTGGCTGCCGAGCATCACGTCAAAGGCGTGCGGCACCGCGCAGCGGCTCTCGTAGCCAAGCTGCAGCCCGTTGATCTTCTTCTTCTCACCGGTCCGCTCTTGGAAGCGGGCGGCGACCGTGCGCGCGACCAGCTTGCCGAGATCGATGTTGCCGAGGCTGATGTGGCCGTGCGCGTCACGGGGCACGTCGACGAGCTGGCTCGGCGGCAGCAGCTCGGACAGGCCCTCGGCGAGCACAACGACGCCGTAGTGCTTGTTGTGCTTGCGGGCGCGGGTCAACATCACGTCGACGATGCGGTCGGCCAAGCGCTCGAGCGAGAGGCCGCGGGCCTCGCCCTCGACCGGGTCAGTGAGCAGCGCCTCGTCGATGTCTTCGACGGCCAGCACGAGGTGCGCCTCGCCGGCGATCGCCACGCCGTAGGACAGCCAGCCGGCCTTGCGCCCCATCGTCTCGACGATGAACCACGAGCTGGTCGCCATGGCGTCGGCGCGGAGGTTCTGCACCTCTTGGGCCATCACGTCGACGGCGGTGAAGAAGCCGAAGGTGAAGTCGATGCCGTTGTAGTCATTGTCGATGGTCTTCGGCAGGTGGACGACCGAGACCTTCCGCGCGCCCGCCGGCAAGCGCTGCTGGTAGAGGTGCAGGTAGTTGGCGGTCTTGAGGGTGTCGTCGCCGCCGATGCTGATGAGCGCGTCGATCTCCATGTCGACCAGCGCGTTGTAGACGTTGCGCAGCCGCTTGGTGCGCGCGGGGTCGTCGAGGTGCTCGAGCCGCTCGACGCCAGCGCCGGGGTTCGCCCGGGCAGTGCCGATGAGGATGCCGCGCTGGTTGCGGATCCCGCGCACATCGCGCTGGCTGAGCACCCGGTAGTGCTGGTCGGGCAGCAGCCGGTTGGTCACCGGGTGGTAGTCTTGCAGGTGGCTATAGCCGTGGAAGATCCCCACGACCTCGCGGCCATCTTCGAGGAAGGAGATGGCCGCGGCGCTGATCACCGCGTTGGCCGCCGGCGCCGGCCCGCCAGAGAACACGATGGCGACGCGGCGGGGCCCGCCAGACGACGGAACAGGGAGGGTGGGGCTCGGCGTGGACATCGGTGCTCCGCGGGAGGCAGGCTGCGCGCCCGGCGCGTTATCGCGGCGCCTCCGGCGCGCCCGGCGGTCCGCGCCTTGACAGCGGGGCCACGTGTCAATAAGCCTCCGGGGCCCGCGCGGCGGGCACACCGACGAGGTCAGCGTGCTGGCCCACATTTCGCCGAGATAGCTCAGTCGGTAGAGCAGCTGATTCGTAATCAGCAGGTCGTGGGTTCAAGTCCCATTCTCGGCTCTCTTCGCGGGTCCGCCCGCCCACGAGGTCACCCCAGCGGTGGCCTCGGCGCGTTTTGGGGTGCGAGGGCCGGCGACCGCGCGGGCCCCGCCGGTCGGTTGCGCGCAGCGGTGGCCGCGATGCGCGACCCCGTGGGCTACCGTGGCGCCCCGAGGTGCCCATGCTCCCCCGCCCGCTTTGGCCGCTCCCCCTGGTGCTCTCTGCCGCCTGCAGCGCCGACCGCGACCCGGCGCCCCCCGCGGCCGACGACCGTCCGGCCGACGACGCCGGCAGCGGCGACCCCGACGACGCAGGCGACACGGGTGCTGCCCTCACGCCCGATCCGCTCCGCTGGCGGGTCCTCGTCTACATGGTCGGCGACAATGATCTCGAGGGCTGGGTCAAGCACGACCTCGACGAGCTTGAGCAGGGCATGCCCGACGACGCGACCGTCGGCGCGCTGGTGCTCGCGGACCGCGCCGAGGGCTTCGCGGCGAACGACGGCGACTGGACCGACACCCGCCTCTTCCGCATCGTGCCGGACGAGAAGGCCCGGACGGTCGACAGCCCGCCGATCGAGCGGTGGGGCGAGGCCGACATGGCCGATCCGGCCACGCTCGAGGCCTTCCTCGACCGCGCCGACGCGCTGATGCCTGCCGAGCACACCATTCTGGTGCTGTGGAACCACGGCACGAGCTGGACCGCCGGCGGCGGCGAGGGGCCCCCTCCGCCCGGTTTCGGCTGGGATGAGCAGAGCGGCGACGACCTCTCGATCTCGGGCGGCGAGCTCCAGGCCGGGCTGCGGGCCGCCGTCGCGCGCAGCGGCCGCTTCGACGTGCTCGCCTTCGACGCCTGCAACATGGCCGGCTGGGAGGTCGGCCTGAGCCTGCAGCCCGCCGCCGAGGTCATGGTCGCGGCCCAGACCACCGTCGGCATGCAGGGCCTGCAGTACACGCCCCTGCTCGAGTCGCTGCGCGCCGATCCCGACCAGGACGCCGCCTCGGTCGGGGCGGCGATGGCGGCCGCGGCGGTGCGCGGCGGCGGCGAGCGGACCTTCTCCGCCGTCGACCTCGACCGGCTCCCCGCGGTCAGCGCGGTCCTCGACGGCCTGGCCGCGCAGGCGCTGGCCGATCCCAAGGCGTGGCAGCGGCTGATCGACGCCCGCACCGCGGCCGGCAGCCCCGAGGGCGGCGCGCGGTGGCGCCTCAGCTTCCTCGACGCGGCCGACCTTGGCGCAGCCCTGGTCGACGCGGGTGGCCCCGGAGAGGCGCTGATCGACGTGGTGGACGCTGCGGTGATCGCCTCGGCCAAGACCGACGGCGTCGCGCCCGCCGGCGGGCTCAACGTCTACGCAGACACCGCCTTGCTCGTGCCCTATGCCCACGGGACCGGGGCCATCTGGTCGCAGCGCACGGCGTGGGATGAGCTGCTGCTGCAGATCGCCGCCGAGGAGGCCGCCGACCTGCGCTGAGGGAACGACCCGCGCGGGCCGGCCCGCGGACGGCTACATCGGCGGCGCGGCCGTCCGCCGCCCGGAGTCGACGATGGCCACCAGCTCCCCTGCCCTGCTGATCGCCCTGCTGCTCAGCCTCCTGCCCGCCCGCGCGCACCCGCCCGCCGCGCTGGGCTGGGCCGGCCTCCCCAGCGTGATCGACGACTGGCACGTCGAGGTCCGGGGTGACGCCGCGGTCATGGTGGTGCGGCTGCGTCCGGGCAGCGCCGGGCTCGACCCCGACACCCTGGATCGGCTGCTCGAGAGCCTCGCCGGCCAGCCCGAGGCGCGCGGCCGGCACCTTGAGGTCGAGCAGCGCGCCGCCGACGGCCGGCGGATCCAGTCCGCGCCGGTCCAGGCGCCCCCGGTCCCCGACAAAGAGCCCTGGGCCTCGCTCGCCGCGCCGACCCTCCCCCCTCCGGTCGCCCCGCGCGCCAGCCCGCGGGTGCGCAGCGACCGCAGCCCGCCGCCTGCC
>JBJONS010000684.1:0-4324 GCA_046051725.1 Pseudomonadota bacterium
CCTCGACCTCGACGGCGCTCACCGGCGCACCGCGGCCGGCTCGACCGGACGGCAACCATCCGCGTCGAGGTGCCAGCGCTGGCCCTCGGCGTCGACCCCCTCGGCCTGCAGGCCATCGTCAGAGACCCACTGGGGCCCCCAGGCCGTGCCCCAGACCTGGGCCTCGCACTCGACGACAGTGCCGTCGGCCAGCCGGACGCCGTCGACCACCGCAGGGGAGTCGTGGAAGGCGGGGGGCACGCCGTTGTACGGAGGCCCCCCGGTGAGCTCACCCCGCAGCAGCGCCGAGAGCAGCGCCTGGTCGGGCAGCCGCCGCCAGCTGACGACGAGCGGGCTGGGCTGATCGGTCCAGAGAAACAGGCCGCGCACGGGCAGCCGGGCCGGCGCCTCGCCCGGCGCCGCCCACCACAGGAAGCGCGCGCTCCCGATCCCCCAGGGCCGGTAGAGAGTGCCGTACTCGGTCCACCGCGCAGGAAAGAAGCTCTGATGTTCATGGGTGTAGGTCGGCGTGGGCACGGCCCATCGGGGGTCAGGCCCCTGCGCCGCCAAGACCGGCGCCGCCAGAAGGCCGGCCAGGGCGCTCAGGGCCCAGGTCGGGCGCGGCCGGCCCCGCCCCGCGGCGGACTCGGGCCAGCGGTGGGCGGTCAGCAGGCGAAGCAGCAGGCCGCTCAGCCCGCAGAGCCCCAGCGCCCAGCCGATGGCCGCCGCCAGCGTGCCGTAGCCCGTGGCGATCACCGCCGCGCAGCTGAAAAGGGCGCCGATGGCCCAGCCGACCAGCCGCAGCGCCCGCCCGGCCTCAGCGTGGGCTGAGGCCCGCGTGCCCGAGGCGGCGCCGTAGGCGAGCAGCCCCAGCAGCAGCCCAGAGGAGGTCACCCCCCAGGGCCCGGCCCCGAGCGCGCCGGCGAGGGCCCAGGCGAGGGTCATCGCCCACAGATCGAGGCCGACCGCCCCGAGCTCAAGCCCGGTCGGCGAGAGGCCCGCGCCCACCCAGAAGGCCGCGTGGCGGCTGCGCCCGTCGAGGCCGCGCAGCAGCCCGAAGGCCAGCAGGGCAAGCCCGAGCAGCCACTCGCCGGCCGGCCCGGCGAAGCTGCCCGGCAGCTGCCCAGCCCCGACCGCGATCACGACGATGACGGCCAGCAGGGCGAAGAGCAGGCGGCGGGTCTGCCAGACCAGGCGTGCGCCGGTCGCGGCGGCGGCGGCGAAGCCGGGGCCCTCGAGCGGGGCGCGCAGGGGCGGCAGCGCGACCAGCGGCGCGGCAGAGAGCGCCTCGACCGGGGCGTCGAGGGGAGCGACAGGCGCGCCAGGGCGCGCGGAGCGGACCAGGGTGGGCTTGGGCATGCCGGTGTTCTACATCAATAGAACACCCACGGGGCCCCCCGACCCGGTCACGAGTTGTCGTCGCTTCGCCGCGTGCGCGGCGCCGGGCCGCGCAGCCCGGTCCGCTCAGCCGGGGAAGATCCGCACCCAGACCCGCAGCTCGACGCAGCCGCCCTCGACCTCGGCCGCCGCCACCTGCAGGTGGTCGAGGCCCTGAAACTCGAGGCCGGTGACCACCGCCAGCGGGTCGATCATCTCGGCGGTGGCGTCAAAGCCGCCGGTCGACTCATCGACGAGGCAGCTCGTGTAGGTCGGCCCGGCCGCGTGGTGGTTGATGGCGATGTGGGTGCCGACCCGCGTGCCGTCGCCCCGCGCGGTCCACCGGGCGGTCATCGCGCCGGGCGCCATGCCGTCGCCGGCAAAACGCACCGTGGGATCGGCCAGCAGGCCGTCGGGCACGTTCATCGCCGGCCCGCGCACGGTGACCTCACCCCAGCGCAGCACGAGCTGGGCCGCGCCCACCCCGGACGGCAGGCTGCCGGCGAGCTGCCCGGTGGTCGGGTCGGCCTCGACCTGCAGCGACCCGTCACCGTGGGTGATCTCGACCCTGAGGTCCTTGTGGGTCCGGGGGACCTCGGCGCAGGCGCCGTCCGCGCCGCACAGCGTGCCGCCCGGGCAGGGCCCGCAGGCCGCCGCGTCGAAGCTGTGGAAGCCGCAGCCGCCGCCCTCGAGCACCGCCGGCGCCATCCAGGGGTGCGGCGCCGCCGACACCGACCCCGCCACGCTGAGCGGAGCCCCCGGGCCCCAGGCCTGCAGCTCGACCCGCCCGAGCCGCCGCTCATCGGCGCAGGTGGCGCCGAGCACGGCGTCCACCACGCCATCCCCGCCATCGGACCCGTCGGCTCCGTCCCCGCCGTCCGCCCCGTCTGCCCCCTCCCCGCCGTCAGACCCGTCGGCGCCCTCGCCGCCGCCGGCCGGCGCGCTGTCCTTGGCGCCGCTCCCGCAGGCCCCGGCCCACAGGGCCAGCCCGAGCAGCGCCGCCGCCCGCGGCCGCCCGCGGTGGCGGAGGTCCAACGAGGGCGATCCTCCGCTGCGTGCAGCGTCCACGGCGTCGTCTTCGGGGTGCAGCTCGGGGGCATCGGGCGGGGCGCTGCGCATGGCGGGGACCTCCAATCGGCGGGTGTCCCGCGGAGCCTGCCCCGGTCCGCAGCCCTTGTCCTGCCGGACTGCCTTGATTCGGCTCGCGCTTGCGACGCTGGGCACATTCGCGCCGACGAGGTTGGGTGCGCGGTCTGGCGTCGTCTCATTCGTTCATGCCGGGGGCGGTCCCCGCCACCAGACCCCCAGGGCCAGGGGCCTTCGCGGCCCCTGGCGACCCCCGCCAAGGGGGGCCGCGCGCCCCAATTGCGCGGCGCTGCGCCGCGCAGCGGCGCGCAACGGCCCCCCGGTGGAAACCCCCCTAGAAGGGCGCGGTTTGGGGCTGCTGGCAGCGAGGAACGAGTCGCCGCGAAGGCCTCGGCTGCGGTGGGGATGTGCATGCCCGGGTCGCTTGGCTCGACCCAGCGGCATGGGCATCACCCGGTTCACCGCCCCCGGCGCCGCGGGGCTGGGCGCGGCGCCTGCCCCCGCGCCGGGCCGCCCGCCGCCTCGACCCGCTGGTAGAGCGCGTCGACCTCGAGGGTGAGGTCCGGCTGGTCGAGGCGCACCACGCCGCCCGGGCCGTGGGCCTGCAGCCGCCAGCCGCCCCCGTCGAGGCGGTCGCGCTGCTCGACACGCCACTGGTCTTGCTCGATGAACAGCACGGTGCGCAGGCCGGGCAGCTGGGCGTAGAGGTCGAACTTGCCGCCGCGGTCCCAGGCCGCGGTCGAGGGCGAGAGCACCTCGACGATGACCGTCGGGTTGCAGAGGGCGTGCGGGTCCTGCGGCGGGCGGCGCAGCGGCGGGCAGAGCACCACCGCGTCTGCGTAGGTGGCGTTGTCTTCATCGATGAAGAGCCGCTGGTCGCCGCTGGCGGCGAAGCAGGGGCTGGCCGCGAGCGCGTTGCCGAGCAGCCGCAGCACCTCGGCGGTGAGAACGGCGTGGGCGGTCGAGCTGCCGGTCATGGCGTAGAGGACGCCGTCGTGCAGCGCGTGGCGCTCGGAGCTGGCGGCCTCGGCTTCGAGGTAGTCGGCGTAGCGGAGCGCGCGGCGGCGGCCACCGGTCATGGTTCACCTCAACCTGGGCGGGGTTCGCCCGGGCCGGGGCCCGTCGCCCCCGGGGGCGCGGCGACGTCGTCGGCCACCTGCTCGGCCACCCGCGCGGCCCAGCGGCTCAGCAGCGCGCGCTCGAAGCGCCGGGCGAATTGGTCGGTGTCAAAGAGGCCGCCGGGCGTGCCCGCGACCGCCCCCGCGGCGGACCGCCACTCTGCCCGCAGCGCCGGGTCGGCCCCCCAGGCGAGCACGGCGGCCCGCAGGGCCTCGGCGTCGGCGAAGGCGAGGTGGCCCAGGCCGGCGTGCTCGAGCAGGCTCCAGCAGACGCGGCTGGCGAAGTGCCGCCCGCGCACGGTGACCACCGGTACACCCGCCCAGAGCGCGTCGCTGGTGGTGGTGTGGCCGCCGTAGACCAGGGGGTCCAGCGCCAGATCGGCGTGGCCGAGGCGGTTGAGATGCGCGGGGCGGGCGGCGAAGGGCGCGAAGATGAGGCGCTCGGCGGCCACCCCGCGGGCCTCGGCCGCCGCGCAGATCCGCCGCCGGGCCAGGGGCCCGTAGTCGAGCAGCCAGAGCACCGCGCCGGGCAGCGCGACGAGCAGGCCCATCCACAGGTCAAAGGCCTCGGGGTCGAGCTTGAACAGCTGGTTGAAGCTGCAGAGCACGAGGCCATCGTCGGGTAGGCCGTGGTCGGCGCGCCGGTCGGTCGGCGCGGCCTTGGGCTGGTCGCCGTCGGTGGGCTGGTAGGCGCCGTCGAGGCAGAGCACCGGCTCAGAGAACTGGGCCGGATCGGCGCCCAGCACGCGATCGACGATGATCCC
>JBJONS010000685.1:0-16241 GCA_046051725.1 Pseudomonadota bacterium
GGGCGCGGCGGGCGGCGCCCCCTCCGCCGCAGCGGGGAGGCGCGCGCCGCGCCGTGCCGGCTCAGCGCCGGCGGCGGAGGCCCAGGAGCAGCGCGCCGATCGCGCCGAGCAGGCCGAAGCCCGCGGCCGGCGCCTGGCTCGAGGCGCAGCCGGTGGAGCCCTTGTCCCCGCCGTCGGCGCCGCCGTCGGTCGCGCCATCGGCGGTGCCGTCGGCCCCGTCGGCGGTGCCGTCGTCCGCCCCGTCGGCGGTGCCGTCGTCCGCGCCGTCGTCCGCGCCGTCGGCGGTGCCGTCATCGGCCCCGTCGGCCCCGTCGCCGCTGCCGGTGTCCTCGCCGCAGTCCTCGATCAGGTCGGGGTTGGTGTCGTCGCAGTCGTCGGCCAGCGCCGCGCCGTCACCGTCCTGATCGTCGTCCCGGTCGTCGCAGTCCTGGTCGACGCCGTCGTACCAGACCTCGGTGCCCTCGGGGCTGGCCAGCGGGTTGCTGTCGTCGCAGTCCGCGTCGCTGGCCGAGGTGCCCTCGGGGGCGGCGCAGTCGAACACGGGCAGGCTCGGGTCGCCGTAGCCGTCGCTGTCGGCGTCGACGTAGAAGGTGAAGGCGTCGGTCGCCTCGGCGCCGTCCACCGTGCCGTTGCAGTCGTCGTCGAGCTCGTTGCAGATCTCGACCGCTTCGGGGTTGACGTCGCCGTTGAGGTCGTCGCACTCTTCGCAGGCGGCCCAGCCGTCCTCGTCGAGGTCCACCCGGCTGACCACACCGTCGCAGTTGAAGTCGGTCGCGTCGGTGCAGCTCTCGGGGGCCGAGGGGAAGGTGGCGCCGTCGCTGTCGTCGCAGTCGGTGTCGCTGCGCACGGCGCCGGTCGGCGCCTCGCAGAAGTCGCCCGCGAAGGCGTCGCCGTAGGTGTCGCCGTCGGCGTCGACGAACCACGCCTGCTTGCCGCTGGCGCTCGGGTCGTCGTCTTCGGCGAGGCCGTCGCAGTCCTCGTCGAGATCGGCCGCGTCACAGACCTCGGCGGCGGCCGGGTTCACGCCGATGCGGGTGTCGTCGCAGTCGCCCCCGGCGAGGATGTAGCCGCTGGGCGCGGAGCAGCTGGTGACCAGGGTCGCCGGGTCGCCGTAGCTGTCGCCGTCGACGTCGAGGTAGTACGAAGAGGAGCCCGGCGCGCCGTCGTCGACGAGCCCGTCACAGTCCTGATCGACGCCGTCGCAGGTCTCGCTGGCCCCGGGGCGGATCAGCGCGTTGGCGTCGTTGCAGTCGCCGGTGGGCTCGGCCGCGACGCCTTCGCCGCTGTCGGCGCAGTCGGCGTCGGCGCTGGCGATGGTCGAGCTGAGCCGGTAGCCGTCGTTGTCGGCGTCGACGTAGCAGAGCTCGGCGCTGTCGCAGTTCTGGTCGACCAGGTCGCCCGGCAGCTCGGTGGCGCCGGGGTTGATGGCGCCGCTGCTGTCGTTGCAGTCGCCGGTGGGCTCGCTGGCGACGCCCTCGCCGCTGTCGCTGCAGTCGGCGTCGGCGCTGGTGAGGGTCGAGGCGAGCCGGTAGCCGTCATTGTCGGCGTCGACGTAGCAGAGCTCGGCGCCGTCGCAGTTCTGGTCGACGAGGTCACCGGGCAGCTCGGTGGTGCCGGGGCGGACGGCAGAGCTGGTGTCGTCGCAGTCGCCGGTGGGCTCGCTGGCGACGCCCTCGCCGCTGTCGGCGCAGTCGGCGTCGGCGCTGGCGACGGTCGAGCTGAGCCGGTAGCCGTCGTTGTCGGCGTCGACGTAGCAGAGCTCGGCGCTGTCGCAGTTCTGGTCGACCAGATCGCCCGGCAGCTCGGTGGCGCCGGGGTTGATGGCGCTGCTGCTGTCGTTGCAGTCGCCGGTGGGCTCGCTGGCGACGCCCTCGCCGCTGTCGGCGCAGTCGGCGTCGACGCTGGAGATGGTCGAGCTGAGCCGGTAGCCGTCGTTGTCGGCGTCGACGTAGCAGAGCTCGGCGCTGTCGCAGTTCTGGTCGACGAGGTCACCGGGCAGCTCGCTCGCCCCGGGGAAGATGGCGCCGTTGGTGTCGTTGCAGTCGCCGCCGCAGACGGTCACCCCGTCGCCGTCGCCGTCGGCTGCGCAGACCGTGATCTCGAGGTTGCTCGCGAGCGCCCACGCGTCGCCCCCGGTCGTGCCGGTGCCGTTCACCGCGTTGCCGGCGGCGCGGATGCGGTAGGTGCCCGGCGTGCTCGGGGCGGTCCAGGTGAAGCTGAAGGTGTAGGTGCCGCCCACCATGGTCTGGCGGCCGTTGTGGGTGACCTCGCCGCTGGCCACCCGCGAGCCGGTGCCCGCGGCCAGCGTGCCAGCGTTGGTGCCCGAAGCGTTCACGACCCCGGCGTTGAAGCCTGCGCCGCCCCTCAAGGTGTTGGCGACGGTGACGGCGACGGTGATCGTGTTGCCGGCGGTGACCGTGGTGGCGCTCGCCAGGATGGTCACGGTCGTCGCGGAGGTCGCCGAGCCATGGCAGCCACAGCCGGTGGTGGTCCCGCCGGTGTAGCCGCCGCTGTTGGCGAAGGCGGGGCTGACAGAGGCGAGGGCGAGGAGGAGGGCTGTCGGGAGCATCGGGCGGGCCTCGGCGCGTCATTGGCGCGTCAGGGGGAGATCAAGGGGCGGGCCGATCATACCGGAGCGCCCGTTCCCGTCCACCGGGCTCAGGCCGGAAAACGCCGCTCTTCCGCCGTGTGCAGCGCGCCGATGCCCAGGTGCTCGGCGCCATCGAGCCAAGCGAACAGCCGCCGCAGCGTGTGGGCGAGCGGCGGCCCGACCGGCGCGCCCGCTGGGGCGAAGCTCACGCGCAGCATCCCGCCCTGTCCCCAGGGGCCCAGGTGCGCGGTGGCCGCGGGCGCCTCGCCCTCCCTGGCGGGGCGCCAGGCTGCGCTCTCTGCCACCAGCGGAAGGGTCCGTGCGGCCTGCGGGGCCGCGAGCTCCATCAGCGCGCCGCCGACCCGCGTCTGGTCGGCGGCCTCGAGCAGCGCCGCCTCGAGGTCCGCGGCGGGCACCGGCAGCGGCGCGCCCTCGACCAGCGCGAGGTGCAGCAGGTAGAGCGGCAGCCCGAGCCCGCTGCCCATCGCGGCGATGGCGCCGCCAAAGCGCGGGTTGAGCTCGGTGGGGCGGAAGCCGTCTGCGCCCATCACGCCGTCGATCGTAAACGTGCCGCGGTAGCCGAGCCGGGCGTGCAGGGCGGCCCCGACCCCGCGGGCGAGGGCGCGCAGCGCGGCGCGGTCCTCGGCGGGCGGGTCCCAAAAGGTGCCGACGCTGCAGTAGACGAAGCGGGCGTCGGCGGGGCGCCGCAGCACGAGCATCTCGCAGGGCCGCAGCGCGATGACCTCCACCCCGCCCGCGGTGCGGGTCACGATGCCGTGCACGCTGCAGGGCACGCCCTCGATGAAGGGCATGACCCGCACCGTGTGGGCGCGCTCTTCGAAGAAGGCCACCAGCGCGTCAAGGTCAGCGCCGGGCCGCGCCCAGCGCAGGCCGTTGGCGCCCCCGTGCCAGCCCCGCGTGTTGTCGGCGGCCCAGACCGTGCCCTCGCCCTGATCGAGGGCGGCGTGGGCGGCGCGCAGGGCCGCGCCGGTCGCCGGCACCACCGCGCTCGGCGCCCGGAGCACGCCGATGGCGTCCCAGAGGGCGTCGACGGTCGTCTTGTCCTCCAGCGCCTGCCAGGCGGCCGGGCGGGCCCCGAAGGTGGGGCGGCCGCCGACCGGGGCGCCGTCGCTGAACAGGGTGCGGATGACCCGGGCCGACCGGTCGGGATCCCAGGCGTCGAGCCACTCGAGATCAGCGCCCTGCAGGCCCGACAGCGCGGCCTCGCCGGCCCGCAAGGTCTGCATCATGTCGCCGCTGGGGGCCCCGACCACCCGGGTCGGCAGGTCGGGGACCGCGCCGACGCCCTCCCGCGCCGCGAGCACCGCGAGGGGGCCCGCCCCCAGCGCGCGCAGCTCGCGGGCCAGCGTGGTGGCGCTGGCCGCGACGTCGAGCGCGAGCAGGGTGCGGCGGCCGCCGTAGACCTCGGCCAGCCAGGCGTGGAGCGCGTCGAGGATGGGCTGCTGCGGGTTCATCTGCGCTCCATCGGCCCCTCAGTCGGCGCAGAAGGGGCCAGCCCAGGTGTAGAGGTTGTTGGTCTCCGAGCACTCGGCGTAGAGGCCGGTCCCGGTGCCGTCGTCGTCGACCTTGAGCAGCAGCGACTCGGCGTCGCGCACCGCGTCGGCCGGCACCGCCACGACCACCGCCTCGCTGGCCCAGCCCGAGGCGAGGCCCCCGCTGACCACCGCGCCCTCGACCGCCGACTGGGCGCCGTCGATCACCGCGTACAGCGTCAGGTTGATGTCCTCGTCGAGGTCCTCGCCGGCGATGTTCGCGGCGCGGAAGGTGACATAGACCGTGCCGTCGGCGCACTCATCTTGGCAGACGGCCAAGATCTCGCCGCTGAGGTCCTCGCCGATGGCGCCGAGGTCAGACGGCTGGGCCGAGTGCCAGGTGTTGTGGTCGGCGAAGCCGGGCACCGGGTCGGTCGGCACGCTCAGATCGTCGTTGATGTTGGTGATGTCGTAGGCGTGCTGGTTCCAGACCGCGCGGGCGGGGCGCCAGCTCTCGGACGCGTCGCCGTAGACCGAGATGGCGCTGCCGAAGCTGTTGTGGCAGACCACGATCTCGGCTTGGCCGTCGGCGTCCACGTCGGCCACCGTCGGGTAGTCGAACATGGTGTTGCTGCCGTGGTCGCCGTTGACGAACTTGCGGGCGCCGGTGCGGCCGTCGAAGACGACCATGTCGACCTCATCGATGTAGACGACCTCGAGCAGGCCATCGCCCTCGAAGTCGAAGAAGCTCGCCCCGGTGGCGCCCGACTCGTCCTGCACCGCCGCGCTCCAAAACACGCGGCCGTCGGCCCGGTAGACGACGAGCTGGTTGCCGCCGGCGGTCACGATCTCGGGCGAGCCGTCGCCGTCGAGGTCGGCGATGCCGGCCGGCGCGAGGATGTTGGCGCCGGCGATCTCGGTGGGGCCCCAGAGGACGCGCCCGTCGGTGTCATGCGCCCGCACGGTGTTCCCGGTGATGCCGACCCACTCGCCCTCGGGGTCATCGTCGAGGTTGGCGACCGCGATCATCGCGTCCTCTTGGCCCAGATCGAACCAGAGCGCCTCGCCGTCGGGGCCGTACATGGCGTCGCCGACGATGACCTCATCCACGCCGTCCAGATCGATGTCAGTGACGGCGGGCACGCTGCTCTCGCCGATGACGATGCCGCCAAATTCGGTCAGCCCGTAGCTGCCCCGCCCGTAGGCGCCGACCCCGCGGGTGCTGCCGTCGGCCCCGTTGAGGATGACGCGCCCGAGCACCACCTCGGGCGATCCGTCGTGGTCCATGTCGCGGATGTTGGGCGCCGTGGCGTAGTCGAAGTCGCGGCCTTGGAAGTGGGCCGACTCCCACAGGCGGCGGCCGGTGTGATCGTAGGCCACCGCGGTGTAGTCGCCGACGGCCAGCAGCGAGCTGGCGTACTCGCGCACGACGACCACGTTGGGGAAGCCGTCGCCGTCGATGTCGCCGAGCGCCGGCGGCGAGCCGAAGCCGAGCCGGGCGGCGTCGTCGCGCCACAGCACGCCCGAGCCGTCGCCCTTGAGCACGACGAGCTGGCCGGGCGGGTTGAAGAAGGTGGCGAGCAGGTTGAACACGATCTCGGGCACGCCATCGCTGTCGAGATCACCGACCGCCGGCTGCGACAGGCAGCCCTGGCCCGAGCCGAACTCCCACTCGACGATGGGGTCGAAGCCGCCGGGGGGCTCGGCGGTGCAGAGGTCGTCCACGCCGATCTCTTCGGCGGGGAAGGCCGAGGGCTCGCAGTCGGCCGGCGGGTCGACCGCGCCGTCGCCGCCGTCGCCGCCGCCCTCACCGCCCTCGTCGCCTTGGCCGTTGGCGTCGCCCTTGGCCTCGATGGTGTAGTCCTGGCAGGCGGTCAGCAGCACGCTCGGGAGCAGGAGCAGCGGGCGGAGGAGGAGCGGGCGGAGGTCGCGGACAGATCGGGGGCGCAGGCTCATGGGGGCTCCGGAGGGCGCGCGGCGGGCGCAAGGCGGCGCGCCGAGCCTACCCGCGCGCGGGCCGACGTTCAGGCCCCCGCCGGCGGCGCCGTCGGCAGGACCCCCTCTTCCGCGAAGCGCCGCAGGCCGGCCCAGGCCCCGGCGGGGGCGGCCTCGGCGGCGGCGCTCAGGCGGCGCAGCGTGTCGAGATCCACGCGGCGGTCGTGCAAGGCCGCGTCGAGCGGCGGCCAGCGCCCGTCGCGCAGCCGGCAGCAGAGGCGCTCGGCGGCCCAGGCGAAGGGCTCTTGGCGTGCCGGCGGCACGCGCAGCAGGGGCGCGTCGGCCGGTGACACGCCGAAGACACCGCCGGGCAGGGTGTGGAGCAGGTGGGCGAGCTCATGCACCACCACGTCGCGGCCGCCCCCCGCCTCGCCGGCGCCGTCGACCGCGCGGGCGGCGACGAAGGCCCGCCCCGCCGCGCAGAGGCCGTCGAGGACCGGCGTGTCGTCCGAGATCGGGGGCGCCCCGAGGTCATCGAGCAGCAGGTTGGCGAGGCTCCATGCCTCGGGGAGATCGACCTGGTCGATGTCTTCGGCGAAGGTGCGGACCTGGGGGATCACCAGGCGACCGGGCAGCACCGCCAGGGCCCGCGCCGCGAGGCCCGGCTCGAGCAGCCCGTGCAGCATCGGCGCGATCCGCGCGGCCAAGGCCGGGGCCTCGGGGGCGGACCGGGGGCGGCGGCGGGGCGCGCGGGCGGCCCGGTGGCGGACCACCGCGACCAGCACCTGCCGCAGGCGCAGCTCGACGGCCCGGCGCGCAGCGGGCGGCACCCGGCGCCAGGGGGGCGGCTCGCCGGTGAGCAGGTACTGCTCAATCACCTCGCCCACGTCCATGGGCGCTTGCTAAGCTCGCGGAGGGGTGCGGGCCAGCGGGCGTCCCCGCGCCGGCGTGCGCGGGGGCCGTCCGGGGGGCGGCCCCGGTGGGCCCGAGCGGCTCCGCGACACCGCGGTGTCACCGCCCCCACAGGCACGCTCGACCGCGACGAATAGCTTGCACGGCACGCGCGGCGCCCTGGGGCGCGCGCCGGGCCGCAGCACCCCGGAGGACCGATGAGCCCCCAGCGCCAGAAGCGAGCCAACAGCGGGCCGCAGGCCGTCCCTCCCGAGCAGCAGGTCCCGGTCGTTGGCCAGGCCCCTGCGGGCCCGGGCGCCGGCGCGGGCAACGCCGCGGCGCAAGAGGCGCTGAAGGGCAAGGTGCCGGGCGAGGCGGCGCAGGCCGGCGGCGGGGCGCAGGGCGGTCCGGCGCAGGCTGTTCCGGCCAAGGACGGGGCGGCTCCGAACCCGGGTGGCGCGCAGGCCGAGCTCCGCGGGGCCGGTGAAGAAGAGGCCGACGCCGGCGGACCGACGGGTACGCCGGCGCAGCGCCAAGCGGGGGCGCCGCCCGCCGATCCGACGGCGGGGCCCACACCCGCGGGCCCCGAGGCGGCCGCGCCCGCGGCGGCGGCGCCCGCGGTGGCCGCCGCGGCGGTCGATCAGGGGCAGGCGGCGCCGGGCGAGGCGCAGCCCAAGAGCGAGGCCGAGATCGACCAGGCCATCGCGGGCGTGCAGGGCAAAGCCCAGGTGCAGGCCCCGGGCGAGGCCAAGGGTGAGGATGAGACAGCCAAGTCCGGCGCGCAGGACGCCGCGGCGCAGGGGCAAGGCGGCGCGCCGGGCGCTGGTCAGGAGGGGGCCCCCGGGGCGGGCAACGGTCCGGCGGTGGGCGGCAAGGGCCCGGCGGTGGCGCCGGCGCAGGGCGGCGGGGGGGCGGTGCCCTTCGCGCCGTGGAGCGGGCTGAAGGGCGGCTTCCCCTGGGACCAAGAGCTGGCGATGCGCGAGCTCTTCCGCAGCCAGCAGGGGCAAGCTGGCGCTGGCGGTGGGGCCGCGCCCGCCGCGCCTGCCCAGCAGCCGATGAGCCGGCTTGAGCTCGTCGGTCAGGCCCTGGGCGGCGGCGCGATGGCCGGCGCCAAAGAGGGCGCGGTCAGCGTAGTGATCGACACCGCCATCAACATGGCGAGCAGCAAGATCCCCTACCTGTCCGGCTTCGTCGAGATGGGGCGCCTCATCTACGACCCGAAGAAGTACGGCGAAGACACCCTCAAGGGCCTGACCGGCGGTGCACTGGGTGCTGACGGCTTCACTGGCGCGGGAAAGTTTGGTAGCGGTTGGGCGAAGGTGACGAGCGGCAACCCCATCGACATGATCGAGGGGGTGCTCGACTGGGGTGACGCGGTCGCCGGCATCATCGCCACGCTGAGCAACATCTGCTGGATCGTCGCGGGCCTCGGCTTCATCCTCAGCTGGATCCCCGGCATGCAGTGGCTCATCCCCTTCGTGGCCTTGACCGCGAAGTGGGCGATGCTGCTCGGCACGATCGGCACGGCCATCAACCTCGGGCTCAGCGTGCTGCGGCTGCTGGTGATGGGCCTCCGCACCCTCGACATCCTGTACTTGGAGTCCGATCCCGAGGCCGCCCGCGCCAAAGCCGCTGGCCTCCAAGAGCAGACCACCAAGTTCACCCAAGACTTCGTCCAGCGCGCCGGAGACAGCGCCCGCGGCCGCCTCTCGGGGCACCTCGCGCAGAAGGGCCAGCAAGGCCAGGGCAACAACCCCGCGCCCTCTCCCGCGCCCGCGCCGGCGAGCCCGCCGCCCGCGTGGAGCCGCGCGCTCGGCATCATGACCGGCTCCTTCGGCACCGAGCACGGCAGCGCGATGGGCAGCGGTTTCAACGCGACGCTGGGCAGCCAGCGCCGCGGCGAGGTGCGCGAGGACTTCGACAACACCCTCAAGGCGACCAATCAGGCGCGGGCGCGGGGGCAGAGCACTGGTGATCGCATCGCCGGGCTCGAGGCGAACGGCGTGCAGGTCTACGTGGGCGACCGGCACCGGGACTACACCAACCGGCGGCTCGAGAAGCGCATGGAGGCCGATCCGACCCTCGAGCTCGCGCCGGCGCGCAAGCAGCTCGCGGCGGCGCAGGCGGACTACGACAAGGCCAAGGCCGAGCGCAGCCGGACCCGCGACGAGCTGGACCGGGCCCAGGCCGAGCTGACCGCGGCGCAGCAGCGCCTCCGCGAGGCGCAGGCCCGCGGCGGCCCGACCGAGGCCGAGCTCAAGACCGAGCTCGCCTTCCGCAAGCAGCTGCTCGACAGCTACGACCAGGACGTGCGCACGGCCCGGGCCCAGGGCGACGAGGCCGACGCCCGCTTCAACGCGGCGCGCGCCCTGCAGCAGCAGGACCCGAGCCCCGAGAACCTCGCCCGCATGCAGGGGGCGCTGGCCGACAAGCAGCGCGCGCTCGAGTCTCAGCGGCGGGCGATCGCCGGCCAGCACGAGGCGGCCGAGCTCCACCTCGAGGGCATGAAGCAGCTGTACGCGGTGCAGTCGCCGCCGGCCCAAGCGCAGATCGCCGAGCAGCGGCGCAACGAGGCGCAGGGCAAGCACAGCCAGGCCGAGGCTGGCGCCGAAGAGAAGCGCCGGGCGCGCTCGCGGGCGCGCAATTCGCTGCAGGGCAGCGAGACCCCGACCGCGCTCAAGGCTGAGCAGCAGTGGCAAGAGCGCCAGCAAGCGCGGGCCGACTACAAGGGGTACCTCGACTTTAAGGGCGACGGCCCCGCCGGCGACAACGGGCCCTTTGGCCACAACAGGGCCGAGGGCGTCATGGGCGCGGGCACTGGCCTGCTGGTCACCATGGCCAAAGACAAAGGCCTGCTCGCAGATCCCGAGAAGATGGCCAAGCCGGGCGAAGGCCGGGCGATCGGCCCCGACTACGACCTGTTCGGGGGCGGCGGAGCGCCGGAGGCGGCGGCCGCGGGCAACCCCGGCGCCGAGGCGGCCAAGGCGCGGGTGCAGGCGGCCATGAACAGCCTCAGCGCGCTCCCGGCGGCGCCGATGGGCGCGCCGAACCAGGTGGACGGCGCCTACGCCGCCTACCAGTCGCTCGACGCCGAAGAGCAGCGGCTCAAGGGCCAAAAGGTGGCGCTCGCCGAGGGCAAGGCCATCGGGGCCCAGACCCAGGCCGAGCTGCAGGGCGGCGCGGCCGTGCTCGATGGGGCGCGGCAGACCGGCGCGGCGATCCAAGCCGAGGCCGACGCCAAGCTCGCCAAGCAGCAAGAGCTGAGCTCCAAGGCCGGCGAGGTCGGGGCCAAGGCCACCGAGGGCGGCGGCAAGGCCGGAGAGAGCCAAGGCTTGCTGGGCAGCTTCATCGGCGGCTTCCTGGGGCTCATGTCGAAGATCCCCAGCCGGTTCGTGGGCAACGCGGGCGCGGGCAGCGCCGGGGCGCAGCGCCTCGGCCAGGCGCCGGCCCAGATGACCGGCGGCGCCAGCACGGGCGGCGCGGCCGCCGCGGCGATGTCGGCGGCCGCGGCCACCCAGGGCGCCCAGACCCAAGAGGCCAAAGCCCAGACGACCGCTGCCCAGGGGCAGATCGACGCCAACAAGGCCACGATCACGACCAAGCAGACCGAGACGCAGACCGGCGTGGCAGAGATGACCCAGGCCGACACGCAGGCCGACGCCGAGCTCGCCCGCATCGCCGCCGAGAAGGAGCGCCTCAAGGCCGAGCACCAAGCCGCCGGCAGCGGCGCCGGGGCCTGGGCGACCGGGCATGCGGCGTCCCGGGTCACCCTGCAGGCCGAGCTGGCCGCTGCGGTCGCGGCTGCGGAGGCGCTCCAGGGCGGCGGAGCCGGCCAGTGAGCGCAGGGGGCCCCGAGCGGGAGGTGGTCGAAGCCGAGCTCCGGCTGGTCGCGGAGGCCTGCGCCCGGGTCGGCGATCTGGTGGGGCAAGCCGACGCCCTGGCGCGCCTCGCTGCGGTCGCCACGGCCGCTGGCGCCCTCGCGCAGGCCGAGCGCTTGCTCGACGAGGCGGCGGGGCTGGCCGACCGGCCGGGTGGCTACGGGCTGCGTGCGCAGTACCTCTACGGGCGGGCGCGCCTCTTGGAGCGCTTGGGTGACCGCGCGGCGGCCGATCAGGCGCTGCGAGAGGCCGTGGGCGTCGCCGGCGCGCTCGGCGAGCGGGCGACCTGGGCGAAGGCGCAGCGGCAGCGCGCGGCTTTGGCCATCAGCGGCGGTGACATCCCCGAGGGCATCGCCCAGCTCAACGTGCTGCTGGCCTTCCTCGGCGAGCACGAGGCCGAGATCCCCGAGGGCGCCGCCGAGCTCTGCAGCGGCTTGCGGCTGCGGTCGATGCTGCACGTCGCGCGGGGGCTGCCGCTCGCGGGCCTCGACGACCTCGACGCCGCGGTCGAGGCGGCGCGGCGGGCTGGAGATGGTCGGCTGCAGCTGCAGGTGCGCATCGAGCGGCGGGCGCTGGCCGACCAGCTCAAAGGAGAGGGCGCGCCCGAGCCCTGGAGCGCCCTGCTGAGCGAGGCGGCCGCCAGCGGCGACGAGGGGCTGCGGGCGACGGCCGGGCTCGAGGCGGCGGCGGCGGCCCTGCGCGGCGGGCAGCTGGCCCAGGCCCTCGCCTTGGCGAGCCAAGCCCGCCAGTCGGCGCTCGACGGCGACGACCCCACCCGGTACCTGCTCGCCTGCCTGCTCATCGCCGAGGGATGGGAGAAGCTCGGCCAGCACGGCGAGGTCATCGAGGTGCTGCTCACCGCCAAGACCAGCCTCGAGGGGCTGCTCGGGCCCGAGGCGGGGCAGGGTCTGCGCCTCATCCTCGACAGCCTGCCGCAGCGCTGGGGCAACGAGGCCTTCCAGGCCGGCTTGCGGCGCTACCGCGCGAAGATGGCCCAGCAGACGCCCGAGGCCTGAGCGCCGCGTCCGTTCCGCTCAGCGCCAGACCCGCAGGCCGAGGCCCCACTCGGCGCCGTGATCGACGAAGAAGTCGGCGCCCTGGCCGCTGCCGCGGCGGTGCACCAGCGCGAGCTGCACGTGCGGGCCGGCCGAGGCCACGTCGAGGCCGAGCTCGGCGCCGACCAGCGGCAGGCGGTCGGTGGGGCCGGCGGCCCGCAGGCCAAGGGTGGTCGGGTCGAGGGTGGCGTGGTCCACGTCAATCCGGCCCGCTGCGTAGGCGCTCAGCGGCCCGCGCAGCGCCCGCTCGAGCCAGGCCTCGGCGCCCCAGCCCCAGCGCAGGCCCCGCACGCCGCCGGCGTTGATCGGCGGCAGGTAGCGCCGGCCGTCGGCCGAGAGGCGCAGGGTCCAGGGGAGGGCGCCGATCGGCTGGGTCAGGCGCAGCCGCCCGCGGACCAGCTCGTAGGAGGACCAGTTGTTCCAATCGAAGCCGCCGGTCGCTGGGTTCGCCGCGTCGAGGCCCGCGGTGGTGCCGTCAGGGGCGTAGGCCGACGCGAAGTCATTGACGTCGGTGACGTGGTCGCTCTCGTGGAAGTAGCCGAGCTGGGCGGCGGCGCGCTGGCCGGCGGGCAGGCGGGCGTCGAGCCAGGGCGAGGCCCAGCTCGTGTCGAGGCCGACGTGGGCGCGCACCGTCTGGTAGCTGATCGGGACCGCCCGGCTCCAGTTGTCGAGCGCGAAGAAGGCGTCGAGCGTGGTGCTCTCGTGCACGGCCCACCGCTTGAACGGCGGCGCCGCCACCCGCAGCCCGAGGCGGCTGCTGTGCCGCCCCGACAGCACCTGGTAGTGGCTGACCGGGGCCCGCGGGTCGAGGGTCGGCGCCGAGAGCGCCGCCGGCGGGTCGAAGCCGGCCGCCGCGGCCGGGACGGGCGCCCCGGCGAGGGCGAGCGCCAGGGCGCAGGGCGAGGCGAGGGCGGTCGGGTCGCGGCGCATGGCACCTCCGCCTGAGGCCTATCCCCGGGCGCGCAGAGCGGACAACATCTGTCCTCGACTGGCGGGGATCCCCTGGATAAGCCCCAGGACCGTCCACCTCCGCCCGCCGGTCCCCCATGCCCAGCACCGCTCCGCCGTCCCCCGGGCCGGACGTCGACGTCCTCACCCGGCTGCTGCGGCAGCGCTTTGGCTTCCCCGCCTTCCGGGGCGGCCAGGACGCCATCTGCGCCCACATCTCGGCCGGCGGCGACACGCTGGTGGTCATGCCCACCGGCGCGGGCAAGTCGCTCTGCTACCAGCTGCCCGCGCTGGCCCGCGGCGGCACCACGCTGGTCGTCTCGCCGCTGCTCGCCCTGATGAAAGACCAGGTCGACGCGCTGAACGCCAAGGGCATCCGCGCGACGGCGATCAACTCCTCGGTCAGCACCGAAGAGCGCCGCCGCCGCCTCGACGGCCTGCGCGCCGGTGAGTTTGAGCTGGTCTACGTCGCCCCCGAGCGGTTCACGCCCGGCTTCTTGCGCCAGCTCGAGGGCGTCGACCTGCGCCTGCTGGCCGTCGACGAGGCCCACTGCCTCAGCCAGTGGGGCCATGACTTCCGCCCCGACTACCTGCGGCTGGGCGCGGTGCGCAAGGCGCTGGGCGGCATCTGCACGGTCGCCCTGACCGCCACCGCGACCCCCCTGGTCCAAGAAGACATCGCCCGCACGCTCGGCATCGAGCACGCCCGGCGCTTCGTGCAGGGGTTCGACCGCGAGAACCTGCGGATGGAGGTCATCGCCGCGAGCACCGACAAAGACAAGCTCGCCCGCATCCCCGACATCGCCGCGGTCGGCCCGACCCTGGTCTACTGCGCGACCCGCAAGAACGTCGAGAAGGTGACCACCTACCTTCGCGGGAATGGCGTGCAGTGCGGCATGTACCACGGGGGCATGGAGCACGCGCAGCGGGTGGCGGTCCAAGACCTGTTCATGTCGGGCGGCGTCGACCTGGTGGTCGCCACCAACGCCTTTGGCATGGGCGTCGACAAAGACAACGTGCGCGCCATCGTGCACTACGACCTGCCGGGCACGGTCGAGGCCTATTACCAAGAGATCGGGCGCGCCGGCCGCGACGGCAAGACCTCAAGGGTCGTGCTGCTTTTTCGCGAGTCGGATCGGCGCACCCAAGAGTTCCTCATCCAGATGTCGCACCCGCCGGCGGCGCACGTGCGGGCCATCTACGAGCAGCTCGAGGCGGCCCCGACCAACCCGGTCTGGACCACGATGGAGAAGCTGGCCGACGCCGCGGCGGCCCGCACCCGCGAGGACCTCAACGAGCGCCACGCCGGCGCCTGCGTGGCGGTGCTGCGCCGCGAGGGCTGGGTGCGGCGCATCCACCACGGCCAGCGCGAGGGCATGGTCGTGCTGCGGCGCGACCGCCCGGCGGCCCGGCCCGACGGCCTGCGCGGCCGCCTGTGGAGCTGGATCTGGTCCGAGATGGAGGCCGAGGGCGACAACACGCTGAGCCTGCGGCCCGACTGGCTGGCCGAGCGCCTCGAGATGAGCCGCGAGCAGCTGATGGCCAGCCTGCGGGGCCTCGAAGAGCGCCGCTACCTCGAGTGGATCCCGCCCGAGAAGGGCGGCGGCATCGAGCTGCTGCGGCCCGGTGAGCCGCTCGACCTCGACGAGCAGAAGCTCGTCGAGCGCCGGCAGGCCGAGTACGAGAAGCTCGACAAGATGGTCGCTTACGCGCATGCGGGCTGCCGGCGGCGCTACTTGCTCGAGTACTTCGGCCAGAAGCCGCCCTGGGAGCGCTGCGGCAATTGCGACGGCTGCCGCGAGGGCCGCGGCATCGACGCCGGCGAGCGCCCGCTGACGGTCGATGAAGAGCTGGTGGTCCGCAAGCTGCTCGCCACCGTGGCGCGGATGAAGAAGGGGTTCTCGGCGGGCATGATCGCCAAGGTCGCCACCGGCTCGCGCGAGGGCGCGGTGCTGGCCTTCGGGTTCGAGCGGCTGAGCACCTGGGGCATCCTGCGCAGCTGGACGGTCAAAGAGCTCGAGGACGTGCTCGCCGCCCTGGTCGCCGCTGGCGCGCTCAAGACCACCTACGAGACGCGGCAGATTGACGGCGCAGAGCGCACCTACAAGGTGCTCGAGCTCACCCCGGTCGGCTGGGCGGTGATGAAGCAAGAAGAGTCCGGCGCGCCCGACGCCCCCCGCTTCACCATGCGCTTCCCCGGCAATTCGAAGAGCGCGCCGCCGCCGCGCCCCAAGGCGGGCGCTGCGCCGCCCAACGGGGCCCTGCTCGACGAGCTCAAGCAGCTGCGCACCCGGCTGGCCCGCGCCGAGGACGTGCCCGCCTACGTCATCGCGCCGAACAAGACCCTCGAAGAGCTCGCCCAGGCCCGGCCGGTCTCTGAGCACGCCCTGCGCAAGGTGCACGGCATGGGCCCCGAGCGCGCCCGCAAGTACGGGGGCGCCTTCCTCGACCTCATCCGGGCGTGGACCGGCGCCTGAGCGCCGCTGCGCCGCCCGCCCGTGGAGCCCGCCATGCGCCGCCCCGACCGCGCCGCCGCCCGGCACCTGCTGCCCTTGTCGCTGCTCGTCGCCTGTGGGCGCGACAAGATCAGCGGCCTGGACGTGATCCCCTGCGCTGACCTCGATCCAGATCGCCGCGCGCGCAAGGTGCATTTTCAGGCCCCCGACCCCGACGGCGTGCCGCGGATCTTCAGGGTCGACGCCGACGGCGCCGGCCTCTGCCGCATGGGCCCGGCCTTCGCCGACGCCCCGCCCGGCGCCGAGCGCGCCCCGGCCGCCTCGGCCGACGGGCTGGCGCTGGCCTTTGTCGGCGAGGTCGACGCGGGGGCGGGCGTGGTGCGGGCCGACGCCTTCGGCGACGACCGCCTGCTGCTTGAAGACGGCCCCTTTCGCGACCCGGCCTGGGACGCTTTTGGCGGCAACGTCTACGCGGTGCGCGAGGACGACGCCGGCGACGCGCTGGTGCGCTTCGCCGCCGGCGGGGGCGGCCTGGTCGAGCTGTGGACCGCCCCGGGCCTGCGGCTCGCCGGGCCCGCGCCCTCACCCGACGGTGCCCACCTGTTGGTCGAGGGTGAGGATGGCGTGGATGAGGGCATCTTCCACCTGTCGACCGCGGCGGGGGCCGGGCCGGAGCCCCGCCTGCTGCGGGCCGGCGGCGGCGCGCCCGCCTGGCGCGGCGACGGCGGAGCGGTCGTGCTGACGCTCGACGGCGGGGTCGCGGTCGCGCCTTGGGAGGGCGAGGGGCTCGGCGCCCCGGTCGAGGTGCCCGGCCTCGAGGGCGCCGGTCAGCTGCTCGACCCCTGCTTCATCGGCGAAGAGGTGCTGCTGTCAGCCGATCTGCTCGAGGTGCTCGACCTGTGGGTGGTGCGGCCCGACGGCGCCGACCTGCGGCAGATCACCGCCGGGCTGGGCGACAAGCGGGCCGCTGACTGCGGGCGGGTCGAGCGCGGCGG
>JBJONS010000686.1:0-3221 GCA_046051725.1 Pseudomonadota bacterium
GGCCGCGGCCGCGCCGCCGATGCTCGGGGGCGAGCTCGTCTCGGTCGAACTGCTGCTGGGGCTGTGGGCCGAGCTCGGGCGGGCCTTGGTCGAGCGGGCGGCCGAGCACGAGGGGGGCGCGCAGGGCTTCTTTCAGGCGGCGCACCCGCTGTGGTGCGCGGCGGGGCGGGTCTGCCTGCACCTCGCCGAGAACAAGCGCGACCCCGAGCGGCCCTTCGCCTTCATCGCCACCTACGCCCGGGCCCGCGACGACCGCGCCGAGCTGCAGCACTTGCCGCTCAGCCGCGCGCTGCAGGAGTTCTCTGGCGCCAAGAACAACGAGCAGCTGCTCCACCTGCTGTTGCCGCTGCGGCGGGCGGCCGAGCGCAGCCCGCTCATCCGGGGCCTCGTCGAGTCGGGCGAGATCTACCACCCCCTCGGCTGGACGGCGGCCGAAGCCCACGCCCTGCTCTGCGAGGCCGAGCGGCTCGAGGGCGCCGGGCTGACGCTGCGCCTGCCCCAGGGCTGGAGCCGCGGGCAGCGGCCGCGGGCAGCGGTGACGGTCACCGTGGGCACCGGCGCGCCGAGCCAGCTCGGGGCCGCCGCCCTTCTCGACTTCGAGGTGCAGCTCACCCTCGGCGGCGAGGCGCTCACGGCCGAGGAGGCCCAGGCCCTGCTCTCGGCCAGCGCCGGCCTGCTGTTCATCAAGGGGCGGTGGATCGAGGTCGCGCCCGAAGAGCTCTCGGCCGTGCTCGAGCGGTGGCGGCAGGCCCAAGACCGCGCCGAGGGTGGGGGCCTCAGCTTCGGCGAGGCCATGCGCCTCGTCGCCGGCGCCGAGCCGGGCGCCGCCTTGGCCGCCCCGGACGCACAGCGGACCGCTTGGTCAGAGGTGGTGGCCGGGCCCTGGCTCGCGGCCCAGCTCGAGGCCCTGCGCAGCCCCGCGCTCAGCGCGGCCATCGCCCAGGGCGCGGGCTTGAACGCGCAGCTCCGGCCTTACCAGCAGGTGGGGGTGCAGTGGCTCTCGACGCTGCAGACCTTGGGCTTGGGCGGCTGCCTCGCTGACGACATGGGCCTCGGAAAGACCATCCAGGTCATCGGCCTGCTGTCGCTGCTGCACGCCCAGGGGCCCGCCACCGACCTGCTCATCGTGCCGGCCTCGCTGCTCGACAACTGGGCGGCCGAGCTCGCCCGCTTCGCGCCCCAGCTGCGGGTGCTGGTGGCGCACCCCTCGCGGTGCGCACCCGCCGCGCTCAAGGCGCTCGACGCCGAGGCGCTCTCGGCGCAGCAGCTCGTGATCACCACCTACGGCGCGGTGCTCAGCGCCCCGTGGATCAAGGCCCACCCCTGGCGGGCGCTCATCTTGGACGAGGCTCAGGCGATCAAGAACCCCGGCGCCAAGCAGACCCGCGCGGTCAAGGCGCTGCAGTCGCGCTGGCGCCTTGCCCTCACCGGTACCCCGGTTGAGAACCGCCTCGGCGATCTGTGGTCGATCTTCGACTTCCTCAACCCCGGCCTGCTCGGCGACGCCAAGGCGTTTGGCCGCGCCTGCCAAGACATGGCGGCCCGCCCCGGCGACGGCTTCGCCCCGCTGCGGCGCCTCGTCGCGCCCTATGTGCTGCGCCGCCTCAAGACCGACAAGCGCGTCATCGCCGACCTGCCCGACAAGACCGAGGTCACGGCCCGCTGCCTGCTCAGCAAGGCCCAGGCGGCCCTCTACGCCCAGGCGGTCACCGAGCTGCAGCAGACGCTCAGCGGCGCGAGCGGCCTCGCGCGCCGGGGCGCGGTGCTCGCCGCCCTGATGCGCTTCAAGCAGATCTGCAACCACCCCTCGCAGTGGCTGGGCGACGGGGGCTTCGCGCCGGCCGAGAGCGGCAAGTTCCTCCGCCTCGCCGAGCTCTGCGAGCCCATCGGCGCCCGCCAGCAGAAGGTGCTGGTCTTCACCCAATTCCGCGAGATGACCGAGCCGCTGCGGCGCCACCTCGAGGCCTGCCTGGGCCGCCCGGGCCTCGTGCTGCACGGCGGCACGCCGGTGAAGGCGCGCGCCGCCCTGGTGCAGCGTTTTCAAGAAGACGAGGGCCTCGCCTTCATGGTGCTCTCGCTCAAGGCCGGCGGCACCGGGCTCAACCTCACCGCGGCCAGCCACGTCATCCACTTCGACCGTTGGTGGAACCCCGCCGTCGAGAACCAAGCCACCGACCGCGCCTTCCGCATCGGTCAGCGGCGCGACGTGCTCGTGCATAAGTTTGTCTGCCAAGGCACCGTCGAGGAGCGCATCGACGCGCTCATCGCCAGCAAGCAGGCCCTTTCTGACGGCGTGCTCGCCGGCGAGGCTGAGCTCAAGCTCACCGAGCTGTCCGACGCAGCGCTGCTCGATCTCGTGCGGCTCGATCTCCACAAGGCGGTGAGCGAATGACCTACTACGGCCGCTACGACCGATATGCCCGCCCCTCACCGGCCCAGCGGCAGGCCAAAGCCAACGCCAAGCGGGCCCAGATCATCAAGGCGGGGCGGGCGCCCGAGCCGGTCACCATCGCCGGGCGCGCCATCGCCCAGAGCGTGTGGGGCCGGGCCTGGTGCGACAACCTCGAGGCGTACAGCGACTACCAGACCCGCCTGCCCCGCGGGCGCACCTACGCGCGCCAGGGCGCGGTGATCGATCTACAGATCACCGGCGGCCACATCGAGGCCCAGGTCTCCGGCAGCGAGATCTACACCGTGCGCGTCGACATCGACCCGCTGCCCGAGGCCCGCTGGGCCTCCATCCGCGCCGCCGCCAGCGGGCAGGTCGGCTCCATGGTCGACCTGCTGCTTGGGCGCCTCGCCGAGGGCGTGATGGCGGTGGTCACCCAGCCGCACACGGGTCTGTTCCCGGCGCCCAAAGAGATCCACCTCAGCTGCAGCTGCCTCGACTGGGCCACGATGTGCAAGCACGTGGCGGCGACCCTCTACGGGGTCGGCAACCGGCTCGATCAGCGCCCCGAGCTGCTCTTTGCGCTGCGCGGCGTCGATCCCACGGCGTTGTTGGCGGCTGCCTTGGAGGCGACCCAGGCGCTGGCCCCATCGGCCCCAGGGCGGGCGCTCTCGGGTGATGGGCTATCGGAGATCTTCGGGCTCGACATTGATTTTGGGGGTGGGCCGAGCGCAGCGGGTGCGGTGGCGGCGACGGTCGCAGCGCCTGCGCCTGCGGTGGGGGCGTCGGCGGCCAAGGCGAATCCTGCTGCGAAGCCGAAGCCGGTTGTTGC
>JBJONS010000687.1:0-3088 GCA_046051725.1 Pseudomonadota bacterium
CGAGCGGCGACGTGCTCGGCAACGGCGTGATCGAGCACGACACGATGCGGCTGCTGGGCTGCTTCAACCACGTGCACATCTTCATCGACCCCGATCCCGATCCCAAGGCCAGCTTCGCCGAGCGGCGCCGCCTCTTTGACGAGGTGAAGGGCTGGGACAACTACGATCCGAGCAAGATCAGCGCCGGGGGCGGCGTCTTCTCGCGCCGGGCCAAGTCCATCCCGCTGAGCCCGCAGATCAAGGCCATGCTCGGCGTGCTGGCCGACGAGCTGCCGCCCGAGGTGGTCATCCGCCTGCTGCTGCGCCTCAACGTCGACCTGTTCTGGAACGGCGGCATCGGCACCTACGTGAAGTCGAGCGCCGAGAGCCACGCCGACGCGGGCGACCCGAACAACGACGAGCTGCGGGTCAGCGCCAACGAGCTGCGCTGCAAGGTGGTGGGCGAGGGCGGAAACCTCGGCTTCACCCAGCGGGCCCGCATCGAGTACGCCCTCTGCGGGGGTCGGATCAACACCGACTTCATCGACAACAGCGGCGGCGTCGACATGTCGGATCACGAGGTCAACCTCAAGATCCTGCTCAACCCCATGGTCACCCGCGGCGCGCTGAGCCTCGACGCCCGCAACACCCTGCTCGAGTCGCTGACCGACCAGGTCGCCCACGACGTGCTGGCCAACAACGACCGCCACGGCCGCCAGCTCTCGCTCGACCAGGTCCGCTCGGTCCGCGACCCGATGCAGTTCTCCCGGACCATCGACTGGGTCTGCCGGATGGGCGGGGTCAGCCGCGAGGCGCTCCGCCTGCCGACCGACGAGGCGCTGCGCCGCCGCGCCGCCGCGGGCCAGGGCCTCACCCGCCCCGAGCTGGCGGTCATCCAGGCCCACGTCAAGATGCACGTCTTCAAAGAGCTGCGCGACGCCGACCCGAGCCGCGTGCCCGGCTTCGGCGACAAGGTGCGGGGCTACTTCCCGGCCGCGGTGCGCGAGCGCTTCCCGGCCGAGGTCGACGCCCACATGCTGCACACCAGCATCGGCATGACCGTGGTGACCAACGAGATCATCGGCGAGAGCGGCGCCCTGTTCTTCCCGATGCTGTCTGAGCTCACCGGGGCGCCCTTGGTCGAGATCGCCCGCACCTGGTACCGCGCGATGGACCTCGCCGGCGCGAAGGCCCGCTTCGACGCCGTGTTCGCGCTGCCCCCCCAGGCCGCCTACGCCGCCTGGGTCGAGCTGACCGACGCGGTCGAGCTGCTGTGCACCGTCTGGCTCGGCGCCGGCGAGCCCGGGGCCGACGCCGAGGACGGCGGCCCGATCCTCGAGGCCCTCGCCGCCCTGCAGTCGCTGCCCGGCACCGCCCACCAGGCCCGCATCGACGCCCGGGTCGACGCGCTCGAGCGCGCGGGGGTGCCCGAGGCCCTCGCCCGCAGCCTCGCCGGCCTGTCGAAGCTGACCACCGCCCGCGAGGTCGCGCGCACCGCGGGCGGCCGATCACTGTCGGACGCGGCGCTGCGCTACCTCGCGGTCGGCGAGGCCAGCAAGCTGCTGCCGGCGATCCGGGCGCTCGAGAGCCGCAAGGCCGAGGGCGGCTGGGACCCCATCGCCATCGGCATCCTGCGCGGGCGCTACATCCGCCTGCAGCGCGACCTCGCGGCGGCCACCAACGTCGACGACGAGCTCTCGCTGGGCGTGGACCGGGTCGCCCAGCGCCTCGTGCTGCACCGCCTCGGCGACCTGCGCACCATGGTCGACCACATCGTCGGCGACCAGCCGAGCATCCCCGCGCTGCTGGTCGGCGAGGAGCGGGTGCGCGGCTGGCTGGCCCGGCAGGGCTGAGCGCCGTGCCGGTCGCCCCCTGCCCACGCCCGCCCGACCCGGCGGGCGCCGCGGCGGAGGGCCCGGCGTGAGCGCCGCCCTGCGCTGGATCTTCGTCCGGCACGCCGAGACCGAAGACAACGTGCTTGAGCGGCTCTCGGACGACCCCGAGGCGCCGCTGAGCGCCGCCGGAGAGGCGCAGGCCGAGGCCTTGGCCGCCCTCCTCTCCGGCTGCGGCGCAGACGCCCTGCTCTGCAGCCCGACCCTGCGGGCCCGGCGGACCGCGGCGCCCCTGGCCCGGCTGCTCGGCTTGCGCCCCGCGCTGGACGAGGCGCTCGCCGAGCGCCGCCTGGGCGCCCTCGCCGGACAGACCCGGGCGGCGGTGCGAGCGGGGCCCCTGGCCGACCGGCTCACCGCGTGGGACCGGGCCCCTCCCGGCGGCGAGAGCCTGCGGGAGGTGGCCCACCGCGCCCTGGCCACCCTCGCCGCCCAGCCCCCGCGGCCGGTGCAGGTGGTCATCACCCACAGCGGCGTGCTGCGCGCGGTCCTCGGCCTCATCGACGGGCTGCCGCCCGAGCGCCGGGGGCAGCTGCGGGTGCCCCACGCCACGCCGCTGGAGCGCGCCCTCGCGCCCAGCCACCTCGCCGCCCTCTGCGCCGCCCTCAGCGACGCCGCCGCGCCAGGCCCGTCCACCGGCGCCGGCCCGCGATAGGCGCCCCGCATGCGCCTCCCGCTGATCCTCGCCAGCGCCTCTCCCCGCCGCCGCGGCCTGCTCGCCGCGCTGGGGGTCGAGGTCCACGCCGTCCACCCGGCTGACATCGACGAGCGGCTTCCGCCTGGTCGCGCCCCGCTGGCCCACGCCGCCGCGCTCGCCGCCGAGAAGGCCGCCGCGGTGGGCGCCGCGCTGCCCACGCCAGCGCTGGTGCTGGCCGCCGACACCGTGGTGCACCGGGATGGCGTGCTCTACGACAAGCCCGCCGATGTGGCCGCCGCGCGCGCCGCGCTCGAGGCGCTGTCTGGCGGCTGGCACGAGGTCAGCACCGCCTGGGAGCTGCGCCGCGCCGGGCCCGGCCCCGCTTGGCGGCGCGCCGGCGTGGTCACGACCCGGGTCCGCTTTCGCCCGCTCGGCGCGGCGGCGATCGAGGCCTACCTCGCCACCGGTGAGGGCCTCGACAAAGCCGGCGCCTACGCCATCCAGGGCATGGGCGCCGCGCTGGTCGCCGAGCTCGACGGCGATCTGAGCGCGGTCGTCGGGCTGCCCCTCGACCCGGTCCTCG
>JBJONS010000688.1:0-2537 GCA_046051725.1 Pseudomonadota bacterium
ACGGTCATGGTCACCCACGACCCGCGCATCCTCGACCTCGCCGACCGGGTCGTCGAGCTGCAGGACGGGGCGCTGGTCAAGGGGGAGTGAGGGGGGTCGGGCCCGTCTGGCGGTGGTGGAGCTGGGTCAGGCCCCATCACCACCAGCGGACAGCCACCGACCCCAGCCCCAACGGCGCTCAGCGCCCGCCGCTGTCAAAACCGATCGCCCGGTGTGTGCCGTCGCAGTAGGGCTTGTTCTTGGACGCCCCGCAGCGGCAGAGGAAGGCCTGCTCGGCCCGGCGCGCCGCCCGGCCGGTGCCGCAGGTCACCTCGTGGGCGCCGCTGACCTTGAGCGGGCCGTCGGGCAGCGGGGTGACCTCGAGCGGGCCCTGGGGGCCCCAGGCCGGCAGGGCCTCGGGCGCCGGCAGCTCGCCGCTGGCCACAAAGCCCGCCGCGACGTGCGAGCCGTCGCAGTAGGGCTTGTTCTTGGACGCGCCGCAGCGGCACAGCGTGGCGCGCAGGCCCTCGCTGCCGGCGATGCGCAGGGCGCCGCGGACGGCCAGCGGGCCGTTCTCGAGCACGGCGATGACGTTGCGGCCCGAGGCGCGCTCACCGGCGCCGCCGTCGAGGCGCTCGACCGCGATCGCGCCCGAGGGGCAGCGGCTGGCGATGGCGACGAGGTCCTCGGGGGTGGCGGCGTCCGGGCGGATCCACTCGCCCTCAACGTTCGCCACAAAGACCTCAGGCAGCCCCAACACGCAGGCCCGGGAGTGAATGCAGCGCGACCCATCAAAGCGGATCCGCACCTGTTTGCCGTCAACGACCTCGATCATGGCACCTCCGGACCGACAGTACACGACGGGGCCGCGCCGGCCGGGAAACAGTCCGGTGCGGAACGATCGGTCAGGACTGGCGCGGGCCCTGCCGCTGCGGCGGCGCCGCTCGACCTCGAAACCAACGCGCGCGTCGCTGATCCAGCAGCGTTGGGCGCCCCGCCGCCGCCCTGCGGGCGCCGTCGGCGGGCCCCCGCAGGGCGCGCGGCTGCGCCGCTTGGTCTCTGCGAGACCGGGCCTGCGGCCCGCCCTCTGGTCGCCCTGGCGCGCGCGAGGCGGTCAACGAAGCGGAGCCTCCCGCGCCCGGCGACCGGAGGGCCCGCGCAGCGGGGCGGGGCGCAGCCCCGCGGAGCGGCCCCGCGCGGGACCTTGGCCCGCGCGGAGCGGGCCGCGAACCCCGCAGGGGGCCGAACAGGCGCCCCTCAAGGCGCGCTGAGCCCCACCCCGACGAAGCGCCAGCTGTTGTAGCCGTGGTTGTGCAGGTGCAGGCCGAGGCGCGCGTCGGCCGCCGGCGCGAAGTCGAGCTGTATCCTCGCGTCCAGCGCCGCGGAGGGGCCGGGGATCTGCACCGTCTCCTCCCACAGCAGCCGGTCGTCGAGCAGCACCGCCACGTGGCCCTCGGCGGGCTCGGCGGCGTCGAGGGTGTCGTACCAGACGCTGATCTCGATGACGTCTCCCGCGGCGGGCACCACCGAGAGCGGCTGGTCGAAGGCGGCGTAGGCGCAGACCCCGGTCTGCACCTCGAAGCCGCCCCCCTCGGCGCCCCAGGCCCCCGCGGGGCAGTCCACCTCGGCCGGGCGGTGGTCTGCGAGCGGGTCGTCGGCCGCCGCCACCGGCGCCAGCTCCGCCGGGTTGAGGAGCGCCACGGCGCCGGAGCCCGCGGAGTCGTCGGGGGCGGCGGCCGGCGCGCAGGCCCCGAGCCCGAGCAGCAGCAGCGCCCAGGCCTTCATTGGCCGGTCACGTAGAAGGCGCCCAGGCACATCTCATCGGCGGTGCCCTCGCCCCAGGCCACGTCGGCGGGCTGGCGCACCGCGCCGTTGACCACCGGCTGGTTGGCCGCCGAGTTGTCCCAGGTGCAGCTCATCTCCACCGCTTCGCCGGGCCGCAGCACCACCGGCGCCTGCAGCTGGTAGGCGCCCTGCCAGTTGAAGTCCCAGTCCGGGATGTCGAGCAGGCAGGTCGCGGAGCCGTCGGCGTGCCGGAGGGTCGAGGTCTGCCGGCGGCCGAGCTCGTGCATGTGGTGGTTGGCCGAGTGGATCACCAGCGGGTCGCCGAACTCGAGGCCCAGCGTCGGCAAGGCCATGCGCACGAACAGCGAGTCGTAGTCGATGACGGTGCTGTGGGTGACCTCGGGCGCGCCGGCGGGGATGGTCATGGGCGCGCCCAGCAGCCCGTTCGAGACCCAGCCGAGGTCGACCGCCATCATGTTGGCCGCCTCGCGCTCCACCGCGTCGGCGGTGGACAGCTCGATGGTGGACTGATCGGCCGCCGGGGCCGCCGACTGCGTGTTGTAGTGCATCTGGGCCACGATCATCGAGCCCGGCTCGACGCGGATGCCCGTGCCTTCGGGCAGCGGGAGGTTGGGCGTGCCGGGCACCCAAAAGCCGAGCGTGGAGAAGCCGAGGTTGCCGCTGATGCCCAGCGCCTCGAAGAGGGCCATGAGCTGCTCGGGCGTGGCCTCCCCGGCGCGGAGCTCGCCCACCGTCAGCCCGACGGCCTCGAG
>JBJONS010000689.1:0-3044 GCA_046051725.1 Pseudomonadota bacterium
GTCCTGGTCGTCGATCTGCAGGCTCACGAGGTCGTCGTCGGTCCACCCGCTGAGCGTGGCCGCCGCGGGGCCCTCGACCCACCAGGTGGTCTTGAGCACGCGGTCGCCCTCCATCTGGCCCATGCGGGCCGGGAAGACGAGGCGCTGGTCGGAGAGGCGCAGGCGGATCGGCGGGAGGCTGCCGCCAGAGTCCGCGGTCTCGACGCGGAGCAGCGCAAACGCCCAGCCGCCGTCATTGACGTACTCCGCGATGTTCTCGGCGGCGCCGGGGTCGAGCACAAAACCGTCGGCCTCGAGGAAGGCGGTCAGCGCGCCGCTGTCGTCGGCCGACACGAGGCTGTAGGTGTAGGTGCCGGTGAAGCCCGCGTCGATGAGCTCGACGCTGTTCGCGCCCGTGTCGCCGAAGCCGCCGGCGGCGTCGCCCTTGGCCGCGCCCAGCGGGGCGCAGCCGCAGCCGCCCGCGTCGCCCGCTTCGGGATCGCCCTCGAGCTCGACCTTGGGCGCGGTCTGGGCGGTGAGGGCCTCAAAGCGCGCCACCTCGCCGTCTTCGACCGCGGTGACGCTGTCGGGCACCGCGATGATCCACCCAAAGGCCGCGGGGTCGCCCTCCCAAGCCACGCGGTACTCGACCGTCGATCCGCCCTGGTCATTGACGCTAAAGATGGCCTGCTGGTGGTCCGATTCGGCCAGGGTGTCGCTGCGGTGGGTGAGCATCGCGCAGGCGGCGGCCCCGTCGGGCGCGGCGATCAGGAGCAGGCCGGCGAGGGCCAGCGCGGAGCGGTGCGGGGTGCTGTGGGGTGTCATTGGCGCCTCCATCGGCACTGTGCGCGCGGGCCGGGCGCCCCGCAACGCGTGGGACCTGCGCCGACGCAGGGCATGTCCGATCAGGGGCAGGCCGTAGCACAGCGCTCCGCGGGCCGGTCGGGCGGCGCGCCGGAGTAAGAGCCCTCCCCGAGGAGGTCCGCATGTCCCGACCCGCGCCCGGAGCCCCGTCCGGCCTGCGCCCCCGCGTCCGCGGGCTCCGCGCCCGGGTGATCGGCCCGAGCCTCGCGGTGGCTGCGCTGGTGGCCCTCCTGGTCGGTGTCGTCATGCAGCGGCACACCGCCGCGGTGGTCGACGAGGTGCTGGGCAAGCGGGCGGCGGCGACCGTCGAGCAGCTCGGCGCGGCGGCCTCGGGCGCCACCCCGACCCTGCAGCTGCGGGTCGAGCAAGAGGCCCGCCAAGAGGACGTGGCCCTCGTCGTGGTGGTGGCGGGTGATCCCCTGCGGGTGGTGGCGTCGAGCGAGCGCAGCTGGATCGGCGCCGCGCTCGAGGGCCTGCCCGATCCCACGCTGGTCGCCGCGGACCTGCTGCCCGCGGTCGGCCGCGACCGGGCCAAGGTCGAGCTGCGGCACGGCGACGGCCTGGTCGACGCGACCGTGGGCTTCGTCGCCCCGCCGACGCTCGGCGGCGGGCGCGGGGCGGTCATGGTGCACTTCGACCGGCGGGCGGTCGACGCGGCCCTGCTCCACCAGCGCCTCGTGCTGCTGGGCGGGGCGGCGGCGCTCATCGTCGGCGCGGTGGCCGCCGCGCTCTTCGCGCTGGACCGGCGGGTGCTCGCCCCGATCGACGAGCTGCGGCGGGTCGTCGACGCCCGCGCCGCCGGGGATCGGCTGGCCCGGGCGCCGGTCGGCGGTGGGGACGAGCTCGGCGTGCTCTCGGCCCGCCTCAACCACCTGCTCGACGAGCTCGACCGCAGCGCCGCCGCGCAAGGCCAGGCCGACGAGGCCCGCCACGCCGCCGACGTGCGCGCGCAGGCGGTCGACTCGCGCCTGAGCGCGACCCTCGCCGCGCTGCCCGACCTGCTTTTTGAGGTGGACGACCAGGGCGTCGTTCACGACTACCGGGCCCCCCGGGCCGAGCTGCTCGCCATGCCGCCCGCCGCCTTCATCGGCCGGGCGGTGCGGGCGCTGCTGCCCGACGGGGTGGCCGGCCCGGTGATGCGCAGCGTCGAGCAGGCCCTCGCCGATGGCTACAGCGGCGGGCAGCACTATGAGCTCGAGGCCGGCGGTCGGCGCCGGACTTTTGAGCTTAGCTCGGCGGCCTGCGCGCCGGTGCCTGGGGAGCGGCCCCGGGTCGTCATCCTCGCCCGCGACATCAGCGAGCGCATGGAGGCGCAGCGCCGCCTCGCCAGCAGCGAGGCCCGCTTCCGCAGCCTCTTTGAGCGCTCGCCGATGGGCCTCGCCCTGTTCGACTTCTCGGTGAGGCGGATGGTCTCGGTCAACCCGGCGCTGTGCAGCCTGGTCGGCTACACCGCCGCCGAGATGACCAGCGGCGCGCTGCCCCGGCTGACCGCGCCGCCTGACGTTGATCTCGAGCTCAAGCACATCGCAGAGGTGCTGGCCACCGGCAGCTTCGGCCCCTACGAGAAGCGGCTCGTGCACCGCGACGGCACCTGGATCGCCGTGCGGATGCGCGGGGTCGCGATCGAGGACAGCCAGGGCGGCCGGCTGGTCTGGAGCATCGTCGAGGACGTGCGGGCCCAACGGGCGAGCGAGCAGGCCCTGCTGGACAGCAAAGCCGAGCTCGAGGCGGCGGTGGTCGAGGCCCAGGCCCTGCGCACCGCGGCGGAGGCGGCGAGCAAGGCCAAGGGCGAGTTCCTCGCGACCATGAGCCACGAGATCCGCACCCCCCTCAACGGCGTGCTGGGCATGATGGGCCTGCTCATCGACAGCCCGCTGAGCCCCGAGCAGCGCCGCTGGGCCGAGGTCTCGCGCAGCTCGGGAGAGCTGCTGCTCCAGCTCATCAACGACATCCTCGACTTCTCAAAGGGAGAGGCCGGCCAGCACGCGCTCGAGCTGTCCGACGTCGAGCTTGAGCCGCTGCTCGCCGGCCTCGTCGAGATGCTGCGGCCCGCGGCGGCCAAGAAGGGCCTGCACCTGCGCCTGGTCGTCGATCCGGCCCTGCCCCGCTGGCTGCGCCTCGACGCCGGCCGCCTGCGGCAGCTGCTGGTCAACCTCGTCGGCAACGCGGTCAAGTTCACCGCCCACGGCGGGGTGCGGCTG